>CALVXE010000008.1 GCA_944368795.1 uncultured Clostridia bacterium
ATGCAATTCGAGAGCGATTTTTTTCACGCCGTTGTCCGCCGCAAACTTCACGGCTTTTTTCCAATAGGGAATGAGCACTTCCTTCCACTGCCATTCCAGCGCCTTGGGATAATCGGGCGGCCAGGCACAGGTGATCCAGGACGGCGCCTTGGCGTCGGGATCGGAACCGGGACAGCCGGAAAACGTGACGAGCCTGTCCACGCCGATCTGCCCCGCCAGGACGCAGGCGGCCTCAAAATCCGCCTCGAACTTTTCCGCCGTCGCCTTGTCGGGATGCACGCAGTTCCCGTGCACCGCCAGGGCGGAAATGCCCATATTATACTTTTTGAAAGTCTCCAAAAGCGCTTCCCGCGCCTTTTTGTCCTTGCTCAGAACGAGCGCGTCCGCATGCGCTTTTCCGGGATAGCCGCCCACGCCGAGTTCGAACTCGTCCACGCCCAATCCCGAAAGATACTTTAAGCTCTCGTCGAGAGTGTAATCGCCGAGAATACCGCTTACGACACTGATTTTCATGATCTGTTTCTCCCGATTTCAGATTTTTTCTTTAATGACGGCGTTGTCCCTTGCGGAACGTTCCGCCGCTTCCATCAGTCTGTACACGCGCAGGACCTCTTCTTTTCGGATCGCGGGCTTTTCCGCGCCCGCGCAGGCCGCCGCAAAATTTTTATAGAAGGCGAACGGCTCCGCATGCACGACGGGAAGCGGCAGCTGCTCGACCGACGAATGGCTGCGCTGCGCCATGGTACGGGTAAACCCGTTGCCCGCGCGGATGCCGACGAGATTTTTATCCTCGCGCTCCAACACGCGCGTCATGCCGCCGGAAAGGTCCCAGTCCTCGATGACCGCGGTGCCGTCGATGCCGTACACCATCCACCGCGGAAGACGGCGGAAACAATCCGTCGCCACCACGACGCGGTACTGCACGCCGTTTTCGAAGTTGACGAGCAGATCGCAGCCGTCGTCCACCTCTTCCCCATAGATATAGCTGTAATCGCAGTACAGGCTCGCAACGCGCGAATCGACCATCTGCAGCATCTGGTCGATGAGGTGAACGCCCCAGTCGAGCATCATGCCGCCGCCGCGCGCCTTTTCCTTGCGCCAGTCTCCGGGAATGCCGTTGCATCCGACCACCCGCGATTCGATTTTATACACGTCGCCGATGTCGCCGCGCGCCACGATGTTGCGCACGGTGAGATAATCGTCGTCCCAGCGGCGGTTTTGGTGCACTTCGAAGAGTACGCCCGCCTTTTCCGCGGCGGCATACATCTGTTCCGCCTGCGCGCTCGAAAGGCCGATCGGCTTTTCGCAGATGATATTTTTGCCCGCCGCCGCTGCCGCCGCCGCATACGGGGCGTGCAGTTCGTTCGGGGTAGCGATGAGCACGGCGCCCACGCTCTTATCCGCCCAGATCTCTTCGGGCGAGGCATACGCGCGTATGCCTTTCTGACGGGCGAACTCGACGCGCGCGGGATCGATGTCGTAGATCCCCGCAAGCGTAAGGGTATGCTCCGCCTTTTCTTCCGCAAATTTTTGCAGGCATTCGGCATGGTAACTGCCCATTCCGCCGAAGCCGATGATGACGAGATTCATGATTTCCTCCGCCGCTGTTGACATTTTTTTTGTACGATGATATAATAGCACTGAAAATTGCGGATTTCATCGCGATTTTTTAGAAATATCTACCGAAAATTGACATCTATGAAACAATCGGCATTTTACGAACCGCAGCACGACAAGGCGGATACCGTGGAATTTTTCGCCAGCGCGGACGGGCATACACCGCCGCACTTTCACCGATGCATCGAGATGCTGTACGTTACGGCGGGAGCCATCGACTGCCGCGTAAACGGCGAGCCGTTCTGCGCGCGGCGGGACCATATCATCTTCGTGCACAAGTGCGGCGTTCACGAACTGACCCCCGCGCCGCGGTACAAAGATTACGTCCTGATCATCGGGCCGCGGTATTCGGACGACTTTTCGGGAATCTTTCAGACGGAAACGCTGCCGGCGCTGTTGGCGGACGAAAAATTCAACCGCACGCTTCTGCCCCACTTCCGCGCCCTCGAAGGTTCCGAAAGCGCCCCCGAACTGGTCAAGAAGGGATACATCGACGTCATCGTGGGGAGCCTTCTTTCCCATTACCGCCGCGTGCCCGTCGCCGCCACGCCGAACATCGGCATCATCGTGAATGCGCTCAACTACATCGACGATCATTTCCGCGAGCCGCTCGACTTAGAGACCCTGTCGCGCGTGTTCGGCTACAACAAGTATTACTTTTCGCGCCTGTTCAACTCGTATATCGGCGAAACGCTGAACAGTTACATCAATATGGTGCGCATCCGAAACCTCGTAAACGAGGCGAAAAAGAGAGACAACCCCAACCTATCCGAACTCGTGTTCGCCAACGGGTTCGATTCGATGACGACGTTTTACCGCAGTTTTTCCAAATATTACGACCAAGCCCCCACGCAGGTGTTCAAAGACCTGCGATGATGCGGCAGAAAGAAGCGGCGGGCGGCTCCGTATGGAGCCGCCCGTCCATCGTTTTTTTACAAAAATCCTCGCCGCGTTACCAAGAAAAACGTCCCTTTCACCGATTCCGCCGCAAACTTCAATACATTTTACCGAAAATTGAAATCTATCGGAAAGCGAGCTTTTTTGGTGCGTTCTTTGCGCGCCCCGCCTGTGTTTTGCCGTGAACCTAAACGACCGCGATCGTATATTCTTCCGTGGTTAAAGTCCTTCTTTTTATAAAAAAAGCCACATACTCCTTCAAAACGTATTCGCCGCCGGCATCGGAAAATCAGGCGCGTACGATCTGTTGTCGACTCCGAGCAAACTCCATGTGTGCATCGATTTGATTCCTTCGCCAAGCCGACGCCGCAATTCTTTTTTGCATGGGCACATGCAAATTTATCCGCACTTATGTGCCCGCTATAGTATGCGCGCGCGACAATAATAGTAGAAAAGCATAAAATGCAATATAATTGAGCAAAAATTGTTCTTGTATATTGAAATTATTCTGTTATAATTAAGTTGATATTTCTTGCGCGGAAAGCCGAAGCGCAAAGAGCGCACGAAATCCGGAACAAATATATGATTTCGTTAAGACCTCGCTTTTCCCGACCGTTTGCAAGGCCGGCGAGAAGCGGGAGATTTAATTTAAAATGGGAGGAAACAGATGCGAATCAGACACAAACGGATCGCGCGGAGAAAGCTCGTTACCCTTCTGGTATCGCTGCTGCTGGTGTTCGGACTGATGTTCGGAATCATGCCGGTATTTGCAGCGACTTCGATCGGAAACGTTACCTCGCAATCGGAGGATGGAAACGTGCTAATTTTCAACAGCGATTCAAATCAGGTAAAAGTGGAACTGTGCACTTCGCGCACGGTGCGCATCCAGCTTTCGCGCGACGGCGCGAACGGATACAGGCCGGAAAGCGAAGAGTACTACATGGTGCAGAAAAACGAATGGGCTCCCGTCGAAAAGACGGTCTCGACGGTCAATGCGGGGCAGAGCGACGAATACGTCTCCGTAAAGACCTCGGCGATGGAGATCCGCATTCAGACGACCCCGCTGCGCATCGGGATGTACGACCTTTCCGGCAACCTCATCAGCAAGGATACCGACAGCACGGGCATGTACTGGAACGGCAACACGGTGGGCGTTAAGAAAGAAGAGAGCGATGTGAACGCGGGCGGTATTTTCGGGTTCGGTTCGGGCGACCACGGCCGCCGCAGCGAACTCAACCGCTACAACGACGACTTCGATGAATTTTCCATGTCGCACGGCAGACTGATCGCGCCCTTCTTCATGAGCACGGTCGGATACGGCATCTTTTTGAACACCATCGAAGAAAACACCAAATTCTTTAAGCAGGGCGGCGGTTTCGAGACGGAAGACTACCTCGATTACTTCTTTATGTACGGGCCGGACTTCAAGACGATCCAGAACGAATATGCCGAAATCACGGGGCGCATGGAAATGTACGGCAAATGGGCGCACGGCTTCATGCTTTCCAAATACGGCAACGACAACGCCACGCAGGACGAATTTTACGAATGGATCGATTGGTTCCGCGAGAACGACGTTCCCCTGGACAGCTACGTGTTCGACTATGGTTGGCGCGGAAACGTTGCGGACGACGCATTGGGCGGACAGCTCGGCGCGGGCCAAAAATTCGGCATGCAGGAATGGAGCGACGATATTTCCAAATTCTACGATCTGGACGAAATGTTTGCATATGCCGAAGAAATGGGTGTGCACGTAGGACTGCACAACAACCAGGGTACATATGCCCGCTACGACAGCGAAGAAGCCTGGATCCAGTCGTATATGAACGTGATCGAAGCGGGTTACGGCGACTGGTTCTGGCCGGATGAATTCGACGTCGTCGGTTCGAACGCGGCGCCCGTACTCTCTTCCAAGGGCGCGTACGAGGCGTGGATCGCAAGCGACGCAGTCGATTCCCGACCCATGTTCATGACGCGCGGCAGTTATGCCGGCCAACATTATGCCACCGCTTGGTCGGGCGACGTAAACAATACTTCGGAAGAACTCTCTTACCAGATCGGCTACAGCCTCGACGCAGGCTTGGTCGGCTATTGGACGGTTTCCAACGACTTGGGCGGCTTTATGGGCAGGCCCACCGACGAACTGTACACCCGTTGGGTAGCGGAATTCGGCGCCTGGAGCGGCATCATGCGCACGCACGGGCATGACGGGAGAGAGCCCTGGACGTACAACCAGACGGCGCAGGATACCCTGACTTCCAATTTACAGACGCGTTATTCCCTCTACCCCTACCTCTATACAATGGCGTGGCAGGGCTACAGCACGGGCGTGCCGATGATGCGCGCGATGATCCTCGAAGATGACAGCCAATACAATCCCGATGCGTGGGATCTGAACGAGCAATATTACTTCGGCGATTGGTTCCTCGTAGCACCCGCCGCGGATACCTACGACACCGTCGTGGAAGTGTGGCTGCCCGCGAACACGACTTGGTACGACTATTATACCGGAGAACGGTATGAAGGCGGAGCAAACGGAAAGACCATCACCGTCGCGGCGGCGCTGGAAGAGATCCCCGTATTCATTAAGGCGGGCGCGATCGTGCCGATGGGGCCGGACATCGAATATGCGGACGAAAAGCCGCTCGATCCCCTCACCCTCGACATCTATCCTTCGGGAACGTCTTCTTACACCCTCTATGAAGACGACGGCGAGACGCGCCAATACATCACCGACAGCGCGTACACGACCACCGAATACACCTGCATCGAAGACGGCAGCAACGTGATCACCTTCAACATCGGGGCAAGGGTCAACCATAACCCTTCGATCACCGACTATATGCCCGATTCCCGCACCTACAACCTGCAATTCAACCACATTGCGGATATTGTATCGGTAACGAATAACAATTCGGTGCTCAGACAAGTCGATTCGATGTCTGCTTACAACGCGGGCACCGGGGTGTATTACCTCGACGAGGCGAACAACATCCTCTACGTGCGCGTTGCCGATACGGCGCAGGCGATGAGCATCGTCATCACCACCGAAACGGGCATCAACGAGCCCGCGGAAGGGCCCGACAGCGAGGGCGTTCCCCCGCAGCGCATCAGCGACGGCGACAAATTCGAACTGGAAAACGCGGAGATGAACGCCGTTTCCGGCGGACAGGTCATTGCCGACACCGAATGGAAAGGCTATTCCGGTACGGGCTATGCGAAGGGCTTTAAGGCGGAAGGAGACAGCCTGACTCTTACCGTCAATATCGTGCGCGACGGCATTTACGACCTCGTGCTAAATGTGAACAACGGCAAAAAGAACGACGCTACCGACGCCTCCGACCGAACGGGCGGGCTGTATCTCGATGACAGCGAGTCGCCAATACCGCTGTCGTTCGCGGTAACCGATACCTGGGGCGATAAAAACAAAAACGGCGTTTGGACTCTGTACACGCTGAAAGATATCGAGCTGACCGCAGGGCAGCATACGATAACGATCAAAGCGGAGGGATCAAACCCGGGGAACTTTAACCTGGACTATATCCAATTTAACCGGCACGACACCTCCACCCCCGCCTTCGAGGATATACGGGCAGTGAATGCGAACTTCCTTTCCGACGGGATCGAGAAAGGAAGCGACAGCATCACCGCTACGGTAAGCGGCGCGTACGCACAATTCAACGAACTGCGCGGAGACAACAAAGCCGCGATCGAACTGCGGGTAAAGAGCCGTACGGGCGGCAACATCATCGTATATGAGAACGGCGTCGGAGATAAGACGCTGGCGACCATAGAAGTCCCTTCGGACGGCGAATGGCATACGATCACCGTCGATTGCCAGGATACCGACGCGACGGACAGCAACATCTTTATCGCCTTCACAGCAGTGGACGACGAGGCTGTCAATATTTCGCTGGAATACTTCCGCTTTATCCGTAAAGTCGACGCGTTCGATTCGTTTAACGCCGTCGACGCGGACGCCGTACACGAAGAGATCAAAGTGAATACGGCGCACCTCGGCAACATCTACGACGGAAGATGGGTCCGCTTTAACGACCTCGATTTCGGGGACGGCGGCTTGCAGTCGCTCATTGTTTCGGCGGCGTCGCACCCGAGCAGTCAACAGGGAGGCACCCTGTCCGTCTATTACGACGAGATGACAGCGGCCAACAAGTTCGGCGAACTGACCATCACGGATACGGGCAGCTGGAACACGCGGCAGACCTTCGTGGGCGAATGCGAAGAGATCACCGGCGTGCACGACATCTTCCTGGTATTCAATACCTCTTCGGGCCAGGCGATCTGCGATTTCTATACCTTTGAATTTTCTACGCATAAGCGCACCATCCAATCGGTCGTAACGAGCGAAGACGGCGTCGGCACGACGGCCGTTACCATCAGCAACGATATGGCCGATCCCGGGGCTACGGTCATCTTCCAGGTATCCGAGCCCGCGGGTACGTATACGATCGATTCGATCGCCCTGACCGACGCGGCCGGCAATGAAGTCGAGTATACGGCGACCGAACAGGCGTCGCGCTACTCCTTCGTGGTGCCGCAGAATACGCCCGTTACCATTTCGGTGCACATCGTCTTTGCCCTGCCCACCATCGTAACTTCGGAAGCGACTTTGCTGGAATTGGAAGACGGCAGCGGCGTTACGGACGGAAACAGCATCCGCGTGGATACGGAATGGACCGGTTTCACCGGCACGGGATACGTTGCAGGCTGGAAAGATGCCGGAAACTACGTAGAGATCCGCGCCACGGTGCTCGTGCCCGGCTATTATAACATCGTGCTTACCGGCGCCGCGGGCAAAAAGAACGAAGCGCAGTACGACAATTCTCCCCGCATGGGCGCCCTGTACATCGACGGCGAAAAGTTCGAAGATTTCCGCCTTCCCGTACAGGACAGCTGGTCGACCTGGATCACTTACGAATTTTCGACCTCCTATCTGGATGCGGGCACGCACACGTTTAAACTCGTGGCGGAGGGAGATTCGAACGCCGGGAACTTCAACCTTGACAGCCTGAAATTTACTTCCCCCACCGATAAAGACGATCTCCATGCGCTGCTCGAAGAAGTCGACGCGCTCGATTCCGCGGATTACACGGCGGCAAGCTGGAGCTCTTTGCGGGACGCGCTGACGCAGGCGAGGATCGTATATAACGACGCGGATGCGGAGCAGAACGAGATCGATTCCGTACTTGCCGCTCTGCAGACGGCAAAGGAACAGCTCGTCGAAGCGAGCGACGAACCGACCGACCCCGGCACGGACGATGATAACGATCCTTCCGACCCCGGCGGCAAACCGACCGACCCCGCTCCCGGTGAAGACGATACAGGCGGCGGCTGCAGCGGTTCTGCCATCGGCGGCGGAGCGGCCCTTTCGGCGCTGCTGATCGGCGCGGGCGCGGTTGTGATCGCGACGCGCAGACGCAAAAACACGAAATAATAAGGCATACGGCCGACTGCCGATGTCATAGCAAAAACGGGAGAGCCCGCAAAGACTCTCCCGTTTTTTTGATTGCACTATGATTTGCGGCCGCGCCGGCCATGGCGCGGACATATGCTGCAAGGCGCGGTCCTTTGCGGACAAAGGACCGCGCCTTCTTTCATTCCTGCGCTTCATCCGCCGTAAGGGGCGCAAAAACGGCGCCCACGTACGCCGCAAGATCGCGCGGAGACAATTTGATCTGCCGCCCGACCCTGCCCGCGCTTACGTATATCTGCGGAAAATTCTGCGCGCTCTCATCGATAAACGTTTTGAACCGCTTTTTCATGCCGACGGGAGAACAGCCCCCGTGAATATATCCGGTAAGAGGTTCCAATTCGCGCTGCTTAATCATTGCGATCGATTTCACGCCGGCCGCTTTTGCCGCCAATTTTAAATCGAGCGAAGCGCACACGGGAACGCAAAACACGGCGTACTCACCCTTGCCCGAAACGGTTACGAGCGTTTTGAACACCGTGCGCGCATCTTCGCCGAGGCGCGCGGCCACCGCTTCGCCGTCGGTGATCTCGGGCGGGTACGAAAAACTTTCGTAGGGAATTTTTTTCGCGTCTAAAAGGCGCATCGCGTTCGTCTTGTCTTTTTCCATAACGATTTCCTCTGCCTGTGAAGTCCGAAAGGCTCAGCGGGGAGAGCAAAACGCACGGCGCCGTTTATGCCGAAAGCATCGCCCCGTGCGCGCAAATCCGACCGCTCCCTTTCCGAACCGATTCCCGAACAGTATAGCACTTGCACAGAAAAATTACAAGAACTTCCGCGCCGCCGCCGCAAATTATTGACAATACGCGCCCGCCGTGCTATGATAATGCGCGGATTTTCTGCAATGTCTGCGAGGTGAAGCGTGAAAGCGATCGATCTCGGCAGCAATAAGGTGCTGTCGACCGTACTGAAACTGACCATCCCTTCCATGATCGCGCAGTTTATCAACGTACTGTATTCGATCGTGGACCGCATGTATGTAGGAAACATCGAAGGCATCGGCGACACGGCGCTCGCCGCGGTGGGCGTATGTGCGCCGCTCACGACGCTGCTCTCTTCGTTTGCCTATCTGATCGGCACGGGCGGAGCCCCCCTCTTTGCGATGGCCCTGGGCGAACAGAGGGAAGACGCGGCGAAAAAAATCCTGACGAACGCGCTGTATTCCCTCGCGGCGATCGCCCTGCTCGTAACCGCACTGACTTTCCTGTTCGAGCGCCCGCTTCTGATGACGTTCGGGGCGAGCGAAGCGACCTACGCGTACGCCAAGCGATATCTGCTGATCTATGCGGCGGGGTCGATCTTTTCGATAACGGCAACGGGGCTCAACCAATATATCATCGCGCAGGGCTATTCGGGCATCGGCATGACGACCACCCTCGTCGGAGCCGTGGCAAACATCGCGCTCGACCCCGTCTTTATTTTCGTATTCGGCATGGATACGGCGGGCGCAGCGATCGCGACCGTACTTTCGCAGTTCTTTTCTTTCCTCTTCGTCATAATTTTTTTGCGCCGCAAGAACACAAAAATACGGCTCGGATTCGGGAAATGTGAACCGAAAACCGTAGGGCGCATCGTAAAACTGGGCATTTCCCCCTTCCTGATCATGGCAACGGACAGCGTGATCATCATTGCGACCAATGCGGTTTTGCAGAGCCGCGGCGGCGCGGACGGAGACATGTGGATCACCGTTTCGACCGTAGTGCAGGCGTTTTTCACCCTGATCACCATGCCGATGATGGGCATAAGCACCGGTTCGCAGCCGGTGATCAGCTATAATTACGGCGCCAAAAACGAAAAGATCATCCGCCGCGCGGAAAAATATATCCTCGGCATGTGCATCATCTTTACGGTGATCATGACCGTCGTTTCCGTCCTGTTCGCGAAACCGTTCGTCTCTCTGTTTACGGAAACGCCCGCGATCGCCGAAAAGAGCGTTTGGGGGATCCGCGTGTTTATGATCGGCGTCATACCGCTGGCATTCCAGTACGCCTTCGTGGACGGTTTGACCGCGCTCGGCCAGCCGCAGTACGCGATCGTGCTGTCTTTGACCAGAAAACTCGTGGTTTTCCTGGGATGTACTTTCCTCTTCCCCTTGTTTTGGGGAGTACAGGCCGTATTTTACGCAGAACCGGTGGCAGATATTGCCGCCGCCGTTTTGAGCACTGCCGTGTTTTTGATCGTCTTTCCCAAAATTCTGCGCCGACGCATGCAGGGAGAGGGCGCGGGAGCTCAATGAAGCCGGAAAGACAAAGAAACTGCATTCCCCAAAGCTACCTTTCCCCGCAGCCGAACGGATGTTCCGCGCGCTTGAAAATACGCTGCGGATACTGCACGGCGATCGGCGAAAAGCCGCCCCGCCCGGCTTTTGTTTCGGACAATCGAGTAAGATTTAAAAAAGCGGAGGGCTCTGCCGTAAAGAGCGCCCTCCGCTTTCTTTTATTATTATGAAAACAAAAATTCAAAAATTACATCTGTGGGCCGGTCGCCGACGGAGTATATACGCGCGCCGCCAGCTCTTGGTTGAGCATATACAATCCCTTGGAATCGCCCCCGAACAGCTTCATCTTTTTGATGAGGTCTTCCGCGTTCTTTTCCTCTTCGCCCTGTTCCTTTACGAACCAATCCAAAAACTGCATGGTCTTAAAATCCTTGGCTTCGAATGCGGCCGCATAGATCGTTGAAATCAGCGACGTTACATATTTTTCATGTTCGAGCCCCGCTTGGAGCGGCTCCGTATGGTTTTTATACGCCTTATCCGGCTTGGAGATCGCCTCGAACGTTACGCGCACGCCGTTGTCGATGAGGTAGCGGCGCATCATCATCGCGTGGTCGCGCTCTTCCTGCGCCTGTACCTCGTACCAATGCGCGAAGCCCTCCAGCCCCTCATCTTCGTAATAGTTCGCGAAATCGAGGTAAAGATAGGCGGAATACAGCTCTTTGTTCACCTGGTCGTTCAAAAGAACGGCTATTTTTTCGTTCAGCATACAACAGTTCCTCCGATTTTTATTTTTTCTGTTTCAATCATCTTCCCTATCGGCCGATATAAAAGATCCTCCGCAGGGAAGCGACGATCCTCTCCCAGCACCGGGCGAGCGACTCGTTCGTAAACGCGCCGCAAAATTCCGTTTCCTCCCGCAGGGTAACCGGTTCGGAAAGGTCGGCCCATGTATCGACGTAATGCGAACAGAGCCGTTCGGGGTTATCGAACAAAAATACGATGTTGTCGTATAAATACGGGCGGACGAGAGAGATAAAATCCGTTTTCGCCGCGGCCTGTTCAAACTCGTTTACGAGCTCGGTAAATTCTTTCATCTCTTTCTTTTCAATGTGCGCGAGGTAAGAAAACACAAGCTCGTCGCCGCGGATATTGTAATTGCCGTCCACCGAATAAAACTGAAAGCCGCGGTCGCCGAAAAAGCGGAAAAATGCGGCGTCCAATCCGTCGAACAGTGCGCTTCGAAGCCAATGCGCCGCCATCTTGAGCATGCGGTCCGCCTGTTCGACGTGGTAGGTAACCAGCACCTGCATCTCGCGCCCCCTGCCGCGGCGGTTGTATTCGCGCGTCTCCGTCTCTTCCCTGCGCGGCGGCGTATTTTCGCGCTCTACAAGGGGCATTTTGCCGAACGTCTCCTCGACCCTGCGCACGTCCTCTTCCGAAAATGCCCCCGCCAGAAAGAGGCAGATATCTTTGGAAAACAGCCTTTCGCGGGCCTCGCGCAATTCGTCCGACCCGACCCGTTCCAAAACAGAGGCGCTGCCCAAAACCGAATTGATATAGCGCGAATCGAACCAAAGGTCGCGCAGGATATCGCCCGCGCGCGTATCGTAAAATTCGTATTCAAAAATTTCGTTGCGCACGACGGGGAGCACCTTTTCAAACTCTTCTTCCCCGTATTCGCGCTGCGAAAGCATGGCGAACAGCAGATCGAGCTGCGCAGCAAACACCTCTTTGCGGCAGGAAAAATTAAAGCACATATAGTTGATCGCCGTGTACCCCATGATCTCGCTGCCGTGCGCATTCATGCGGGCGTTGATCTGTCTGGCGCGCATTTTCCCCGCCCGCTCGAAAAACATATGCTCGACAAAGTGGTATACGCCGGGCGTCGCTTCGGGGATAAAGGGCATCACGACGGAAAAGGCGACCGAATTGAGGTGCGGAGCCGAAAAAGAGAGCAGTTGCGCTCCGTTCGGCAGAGCCGTGCGCCGTTCGCCGGAAAAATCAAAGCTTTGCATTCCTCTTCCCTCCGCATTCGTTCTACCCGATATTGTAGCACGGAATCGCCCTTTCGTCAACGATTGCACCGCTGTTTTGCGGCTTTCAAAAAGAAAAGGGCCTTCCGAAAAAAGCCCTTCGCCCGTTACGCCGCAAAAGTGTCGCAATCGTACAGATAGAGCAAAAGCTCCGCCGCATGCCAGGAATGCAGCTTACTTTCCGCTTCATACGTATACGGATAGGTCGTATATTCGACCGGTTCCCAAATTTGATAAAAGTGCAGTTTGGCCACGCGCAAATATGGATAATATACGTCGTTGTTTTCCGCCCAGACCAACTCGCCGATGTCCGAGCCGATATCGCCGAAGCCGTCGAACCAGCAGAGTGCCGCGTAGCTGTCGTATTCGTCGGGAATGGTATATTTCGCGCTCTCTTCCATCAGCCCCAGGCTTTCCAGTCCGAATTTCAGCCAGCGCGTCTGGTATACGGGATGCTCTTGTCCGTCCGTTATCCCTACGATATAATCTTTGCTTTCCGTTTCGGCGGCGATGCGCGCCGCTTCCGCAATGATATCTTCGATCAGTTCCCGGTTCCGCTCCCCTTCCGGCAAGAGCGATTGCAGGTACAGTACCTGCCCCAAATTATCCGTTTCGTCGAGTTCGGGGTCGCGCCTGTTATCGTACATGGTGTCGATGCTTTTCAGCCATTCCTCGATCTGCGAAAGATTCCCCGTCTTTTCCAGCGCCATGGCGACGATCGCCGCGTCGCGGTACCAAGCGCTGCCGTATCCGTAAAAATTGGGCGTAGGGCCTTCGGGCAGAATATTGACCATAAGCTCGTTGAAGATGCGGCGCATGTCCAACCGATTGGAATACCCTTCGAAGGTCGGGATGTTGATATGCACGCCCTCGCTCAATGCGGTGATTTCACCGTTTTGGCTGAAAAAGATACCCTCTTCGTTTTCGTACAGCGAAAACGAAGAACCTTGCAAGGTTCCCTCGACCGTATAATTCGCATAGTCGATATCTTCCGTGCGAATGACGAGATCGGTATATACAGCTTCAGCTTCGCCGTCCTGCTTCCATAAAGCAAGCGTACAGTTGTTTTCATCTCCCGAAAGGATATATTTATCCCGCAGTCCCATTCCGAAAATATAATAGACCGATTCGGAAACATCCCCAGCCGAGGGAGGCAAAGCGCCGTTGTTCGACACGCATCCGATCAGCGTACCGAGCGCGAGCACAAAGGAAAGAGCGCCGCAGCAAAGGCGCAGCGCCTCGCGGCGGAAGGAAAACCTGCCCAAACGGACGGGCGGATCGTCCCGTACGGAGGGGCTGCCGCTTTGGCCTTCCTCGGAACTTGCCGAACCCGCTGACGCGCCGCCTTCTGCCGGGCAAGGCGCGGCTGCTTCTTCCGAACACAGCGCGTACGTCTCTGTCCCCGCCGCGGCCGGCACTCTCCGGCGGGCGGCTATGCGGCGGATACCTTCCGAAAGGGCGAGCCGCACGACAAAGAAAACGGCCAGCGCCGCCGCGGCAAAGCCGAGCCCTTTCAAAAACTCGCCGGCGATGCTGATGTTCAATACGGGATAATAGGAGGCGCCGGCTTCCACGATTGAGCACATCCGCACAAGGTTTACAATGAGCGCATACACCGCATACAGGGCGAGATAACCGACAGAGCCTGCCGCGATATACCGCTCTGCCTTTGTTTCGCGCGGGCTTTTTTCTCCCAACCCCAACCCGATAATGATCAAAATCAGCGGAACGACGTGCGGCGTATACAGCGCCACCGATTCTACCGAAAACAGACAGTGCATCCCGTATTGAAGCGCAAGGGCGAGGGCAAAGGGAAGAGCGGTCAATATGCGCCTGCCGCGCACGATCGCGTATACGGAATATACAAAGACGATCAAAAAAAGAATGTAAAACGGGACCTGCCAAGCGGCATACGAACCGAACGTAACATGCTGCGTCCCCTCGATCGGAGCCGACACGATACCGTAGCCGAAAAATGTGTTCCAGACCGTGAGCAGGGTCGAAAGGGTGAGATTGAACCGTACCCAATCGGAATCTTCCGTAAGGCTTGTACCTGCTACTAAATCTATAAAAACGCCCCCGAGATAAACGACCCATATCTGGCTTGTAGGCCAAATCAATTTCTGTATTAAACTTAAAATCGTTACAGTGAATACAGGAATTATATAGGATAGTAAAGTCCAAACAACCTTTTTCTGCACATGCCGGTTTTCCTTCGGAATGCCCGCGCAGAGGAAAAAGGGCGCGGACGCAACGACGCATACAAAATTCGTCGTCGTGATGCACAAGGGTATGCAGCAAATAAAAGCAAAGGCCAAAAGACGGCCGTTCGTCAAAATAGGTTTTTTATAGTGCGCCGCGAAATACGCCCAATAAATGAGCAGGGAACACCCGCCGAACACGAAGGATTCGGCGACCGCCGTCCAGGTAAACTGCGCCATGCATACGGCAAAAAGCGCGGTAAGAATATACGTAACCGCCCTGCCGCGCGGCGTGCGCGCCAGCAAGCGCTTGAGAATAAAGTATACGAGAAATACGTTTACCGTGCCGACCGCGGACTGCAAAAGTACGATGGATACATGTTCATTGCGGATAAACAGATACAAAAACCGCACGACCGGCTGAATGAGCAGGACGTACAAAGGGTGTACTTTCGTGCGGTAATTGCTCTCATAATTTCCGAAAAAATCGGAGATCACGCGGTAGCTGTCGCTGTTGAAGATCGCGTCGTTCCAACCGGTATAGTTCTGCACCTTGTAAGAGAGATACAGGCCGAACACGAAATAGGCGCAGAACAGGGCGAAGAGCAGATTTGCCGCTATAAATTTTTTATTTGTCAGAAGATCATTTGCTCTGATCATGGGCTTTCCCCTTCGATTTCTTTAAAAAGCATAGAAATTTTACGCACAGGAACGTGATCGGCACGGCGATCAGCGCCGAAAGAGCGAACACCAACACGCGGTTCAGGTGCGCAAGGTTGTAAAGCAAAAACACGAGTCCGTTTTGAATAATAAAATTCGGAATATAGCTGACGCAGAACAGCACAAACTTTTTTACAGAAAGTTTTTGACGGAATATCCAAAAAGTATTCAAAAAATAAGCGATCGTCAAAGCGACGGCGTAGCCGCAGACAAACGCGGCGTTGACGGGAAGGATCAGCGAAAACAGCCATCCGAACAGAGTGCCGTTTGCCGCGTTGATCACGCCGACCACCAAAAACTGAAAAAATTCGCGGCTGAAAAATTCCCGTTTTAGTTTTGACACCGTTCCGGGACGATATGCCTCTAAATCGATGAGTTCTTCCCCTCTGACGATATAGGCGCGGCGCGCGAGGCGGAGCATCGGCAGGTCGCTGAGCGAATCGGAAAAGGCGGACTCGGCGCATGCGTCCGCGCCGATCACCCCCTCTTCGCGCAGACGCGCCACCTTTTCTTCCCCCCAACAGTTTTCGCCCGTATATTTGCCCGTATGCGCGTCCACGCGGGAGGCGATCAGGCGCACGCCCAACTTGCTGCAGACAGGCGCGAGGAGAAATTCGGGAGACGCGGAAACGACGACGTCTCCTTCGCCGCGCTCGCGGTAAAACCAGGCGTTGATGTTCTTTTCCTCCCTTTCCCAAAAGGCGGAAACGAGCTCTTCGACGTTTTGCAGCGGCTTTAAAAAGGAGTAAAACTTTTCTTTCATCTTCGTCTTGCTCCAAATGCCGAGCAGATACATGGCAAACGACCAAAGCTGCAAAAACCAATAGCGGGCGAGGCTCGGCTTCTTTTTCAGGCAGAATTTGTAAAACTGCGCCGTCGAATCCTTTTTATAAATTGTCTTATCGAAATCGTACAGTTTCATAGTTCAGATAATTTTACTGATCTCGTGGAAAAACGGAATGGGCACGTATACGACGAGCACCGTATAAACGAGAAAAATTACGACCAATCCGAGCAGAACATAATCTTTCAGAAGCACGTTGATCGGGTCTCCGCCCTCGCCCGCGCGTTCGATGCGATAGCTGTAGCGGAGAAAGATCACCAGCAGAAGGGGCACCGTCCAAGTGATGCCGGGGTTCGCAAATCGTTCGACCGTCGGGCTCGTAATGCACCACATCGCATAAAAACAGACCGCGAGCGTGATGCACATGTACATGTTCTTCTCCAAAAAACTTTGGGAATACAGCTTGTTCACTTCGCGCGTTTCGTCCCCTTCCGTCAAAAGCTCGTTGCGGCGCTTGCCCATGCCCATAAAGAACGCCGCCGCCAAAACGGTAAAGAACAGCCACGACGATACTTCTTCCCCGATGATCACGCCGCCGAACATCACGCGGAGAACGAAACCGCTCGCCAAGATCACGATATCGACGATGGGAATGTTTTTCAGGCCGCAGCTGTACCCCACGTTTAAAAGGAAATACAGGGCCAAAATCGCGCCTCCCCAAGCGCTTCGCAACCAGACGAGGATACACGCCGCACCGCCGACGAACAGGAGCGCGACGATCGCCGCCACGGGAACGCCGATCGCCCCGGAAGCGATGGGACGGTTGCGTTTTGTGGAATGCAGGCGGTCCTTCTCGCGGTCGCGGATGTCATTGAGAACATACACCGCCGAAGAAACGAGGCAAAACGCGAGAAAACCCAGCAGACTTTTGGAAATATAACTCCAATTCGTGAGCTGCAGGGAAAAGAACAGGGGCAAAAAGATCAGCCCGTTTTTGATCCAATGTTTTACGCGGAGCAGTTTGATCATGTTCCGCAAATAATTTATCGCTTTTTTCATGGCCGGAATTTCCTGCCGCCCGCAAGGTTTATTTTCGGGCGGCGTTTTCAATACAATTCATTCAAACAGATTCATTATAACAAACCTCCGAACAAAAAGAAAGCATTTTCATTCTTTCAGCACTTTTTTCCCGCAAAAAACATCCGCGCGGGCAGATCCCGCGCGAATAAACGTCTTTTATGCAACGGCAACGGCGAAAGCAGACTCAGCCGTTCTCCCCGCGCTCTTTTCCGCGATCGTGCGCGGAGCCGAACAGGCGCATCACTTTTTCGCTGACTTCCGCAATAAAGCGGTCGTTCGTAACATTGGGAGCGAATTCTTCGTACTGATGCAGCCGACGCTTGGCGCGGCGCAGGATATCCTGTGCCTGCCTCTCGATATTTTCCGCCTCCTCTTCGCTGAGTTCGTTGTTTTCCAAAAATGTTTTCGTATATTTTTCGAGATATTCGATCTCTTCCAATTCGCGGACGTATGCGCTCTGTACGCGGTTGAGCCTATTCAGATTTTCATCCGCGTCGATCTTGCGGATAATATCGGAGACCACCCGTTCCAGCCGGCTCCCCTGCCCGTAATCGGCGGGAAGAAGATAATCGATGCGCTTTTGTTCGAGCAGTTTGCGGACGCGGTCCAGGCTTCCGCTTTCGGCATTGTAGACGCCGATGGACGTGCCGCCCCCGTTTTTGACGATCTTCATGGCGGGGATGTCCGTCTCGCTGTCCCCGATATAAATAAAATTGCGGAAGGGAATGCGCCGTTCGTCGTCGCCGATGTATTCGTTTACGCTGTCTTCATCGCCCAGGTCAAGGCAGTTCTTGCTGATGCGGAACAGATACTGCGTCTTTGTCGTATAATTCACGACCTGCCGCGGCCAAATCGGTTCCCCGTATTTGCTGTACACGAAGGAAGACGCGTAAATTTCCGTAAAATACCGCGCGATGGGCGTCCCTTCGACGATCTCTTTCAAACCCGCCGAAATGATGTAATGTTCGACGTTTACGCGAAGGGATTCGGCAATGGCATCGATGCGGTCAAACCAGGTATCCACGCCGCGAAACAGTTCGATTTCTTTCCCCATTGCGCGGAAATCTTTTTGCGTGATCCGCACGTCCTTTGCCCTCGCCTTGGTTATGATCAGGTGCATATACGATAAAATTTTGTCCATGCCCTGTTCCCGCGCAAGGGCGTTTGACTGCGGCCAAAATTCGGCGGCGGGACAGTTCAGCTTCGGCAGCAGAGAATAGTCCTGCATATCTTTCGGCGACAGCGTTTTATCGAAATCGTAACAAATCGCCACGATCGGCCAGCCTTTTTTATTCGCTTTCCCTTTCATCTTTTCTCCTTTCCCGCGGTAAGGCGCCCGCTCATTTTCCGTCTTTGATCTGCCTGAGAAGGGCGGGGATCTCGCTGTAATCGTCCACCCAGAGGACATCTATGCCAAACTCGGCATACGATTCTTCCTGCAGGGTCCGATAGGCGCGCGCAAAGCTTCTCTTCGCCCGCGAACCGTTCTCTGCCGTCTCCTTCTTCAAAATCGCATAGTGGCGGCACTCGTCGGGAGAATCGGAATTCTGCCACGCCGCTTCAAGCAGCCTGCGCAAGTTGGTATCGGTCATCGAAAGCCCCACGAACAGGCACGTGTTGTTGTTCAAAAAATTCAGCTGGCAGAGATTTGCCCAATGGTACGGTTCGGAAAGGAGCCGGTGATAGCTCTCTTCGGAAAAGATCAGCAGAGATTTTTCCAGGTCGGGATACAGTTCTTCCTTTCGCGGCAGAAACCCGTGCACATGATATATCCCCAACTCCGCCGTTTCGGGAGTAATTCCCGCCCGATACACGGGGCGGCACCGTACGTTCCCCTTTTCCAACGCCGTTTCGATCAGATCGTCGAAATTATAATCGACGATCGCCCGAATGCCGAATTTCCCCCGTTCGGGCGTACATAGGCGGACGATCTGCTTTAAAAGTTCGGAATTCCCCGATTTTTTTCGGTACAAAATCTGCTTGATCTCTGCGGAAAAATCCTTGTCCAACGCATGCCGCAGCAGGCGCGCCTGCAGCAAAAGCCTGCCTTTCCCGCGGGCATTGAGTTCCGACAATATCTCTTTTTTTTCCGTTTCTTCGACCGAGATATGCGATTTTTTCAGTTCCCGATCGATGTAGGTTACAGACAATTCGGAAATCAATTCGTCCCAGCCGACGACTCCCGCGTCTTTGGATGCGTCCGCGCGGACAAACAAAACCAACCTGTCCTTGCGGTATTCTTCTCCAAGCCGCGCAAGCATGCGCGAGCGCTTCTCTTCCTCTTGATGCGGTTCAGCGACGCTTTCCGCGATCTTTCCCGACCAATATTTGGAAAAATTATCCGAAAGGTCGCCGACGTAATGCACCGACGCCGCGTCCATAGCCTCCCCGAAATCGTCGATGTCCCATAAAACGACGTTTACGTTTTCGTCTCTGACCCGATTTAAAAATCTCTCCCTCATATCCGCAGAAACTTCACACAGTACGATAAAGCAAAGATTTTTCACCTCATCCGCTATTGCTTTCTGCAAAACGTATTTCCATCGCTCCCATGTTCCCAACAATTGCCTTTCGTTGCGGAACACTTTGATTTCGAAAACAGTCTTGCCTTCAAAGCTGCCGATGCCGTTCGGGGCATACCCATCCCAATACCCTCCGCGCGGGTTACGATAATCCTCTTCAAAATTTTTATGTTCTCGCCGTGCCCATTCCCGCAGCATACTTATTACGGCTCGCTCTGCCATGTACGCAATAGAACGGAAAGAGTTTATATTGAGGCTGTTGATTTGCATGACCTCGGCGATCTGCCGTTTGAATTCCGCGTTCTTTTCTTCTTTTTTCATATGCACCGTTCCAGTAGCAGCTGATTTCACGGTCATTATACCATATTTATGCCCGTAAAGCAATATCCCGCCGAAAAATACACGCAAAAAAGCATGTTTTATGAAAAGAAAAAATTTACAATATAAAAAATCGTTTTTGCAATTGAAATTGCTGTTTCTGAGTGGTACTATTATATTGTCAAGCTATAAAGTGCGAAAAATTTTTTTGCATCCCTGAATTCGGACATTTTCAGTTACAATTTAAAAAGCCGTTTTGCTTACATCAAAACGGGCGGCAGGGCTTTGCCCTGCCGCCCGAACAACGATGAAGGCGCATGGCTGCACGATAAAATAATTTTTCTTTCACGTCTTCGCGCGCGCGTGCATAATGTGGCGGCGTTTTTATTTTAACTGAGTTTGAGGGGTGCGACCCGAAAACGCACTGAAAGTTATTTTATCATTAAGGAGAAGAGCACATGAAAAAACGGCTCAAAGTATTGGCTTTGTGCCTTTCGTTCGCGATCTTTGCGGCACTGCCCCTTTCGGCTTGTTCGCAAAGTTCGGGCGATACGGACGGACCGAACGATACGGTACACTACACCGTTACATTTTCGGCCGGAGACGTCGGCGACGACGAGGTAACGGGCATGCCTGCGGCGGCATCGGTACAAAGCGGACAGAAAGTGGCAAGGCCCGCGGCCGAACCTTCCCGCGAAGGGTATGCGTTTGACGATTGGTACACCGCCGCGACCGGAGGCGAAGCGTTCGACTTCGATTCGGCGATCACGCAAAACACGACCATCTACGCGCAGTGGACGCCCGAACAGACTCCCGCCGCAACGGTTACCGTTGCTTTTGACGGAAACGCGGGTACGGACGAAGTAACGGGCATGCCCGCGGCGGCATCGGTGGAAATCGGGCAGAAAGCGGCGAGGCCCTCGACTGAACCCTCCCGCGAAGGGTACCTGTTCCGCGGCTGGTTTTCTTCCGATCAGGGCGGCCAAGTATTCGACTTCGACGCGGCGATAACCGAAAACACGACCGTCTATGCACAGTGGTGGAAAATGATGACCCCTGCCGCCGAAAACCCGGTGCGCGTGGCCTGCGTGGGCGACAGCCTGACGGAAGGAGGATACCCCGAAGTACTGCAAAGCGTTCTCGGCGAATGTTACGAGGTAGAAAATTTCGGACGTTCCGGTTCCACCGTCGCGGGATTCCCCAAAGACAACGCAGCGTACTCAACCACCACCGCTCATAAAAACAGCCTGTCCTTCGACCCCGATATTGTGCTCATGATGCTGGGCACCAACGACGCGCAGGATTGGGCGAACGCACAGGATATATTCGAGGATAAACTGATCGAGCTGATCGAAGAGTACCAAGACCAAAACCCCGAAGTTACGGTGATCTTTATGACGGCGCCCGTCGTCTTGGGCGACAATAAATTCGATATCGACAAAGACGACCTCGATACATACATTGTTCCCCTGCAGCGCGAGATCGCGGCGAAGATGGGCGTGAAACTGCTCGACGTGCGCGAAGCATTCCTCGCCGCCGAAGACCGGTACGAAGAACTGTACACGAAAAACGACGGCAGCGTCGACAACGTACATTTCGGAGCCGCCGGCAACCAATTCCTGGCGAATCTGGCGGCGAATGCCGTGCTCGATCTGTGCGGAGACTACACCGTAGTTTTCTCCGCAGGCGACATCGGCAAAGATACGGTTACGGGCATGCCCGCGGCCGCGGCGTTGATGAGCGGGCAGAAAGCAACCCGCCCCGCAGCCGACCCCGTCCGCGAAGGGTATGCCTTCGAAGGCTGGTTCACGCAGGAAACCGGCGGCAAAGAATTTGACTTCGACGCCCCCGTTACCGAAGATACGACCGTCTATGCGCAATGGTCGCTGGTCGTGCCGGATGAAAAGACGGATGCAGACCTCGTTCTGTTCATCGGCCAATCGAATATGGGCGGACGCGGCGCGGCGGAGCTTGCAACGCAAACGAAAGCCGGCCATGCCTACGAATTCCGGGCAATGTCCGACCCGACGCAGCTGTATCCCGTCAGAGAACCGTTCGGAGCAGATGAAAACAACCCGGAAAGCGGCATCAACGAAAAGGACAAAACCGGCTCCATGGTTTCCGCTTTCTGCGAAAGTTATTACGCGCAGACAAATACCCCGATCGTCGCCGTATCCTGCTCGAAGGGCGGCGAAGCGATCAGCTTCTTCGATACGGACGGAAAGCCGTATAAAGACGCAGTGGCGCGCATGAATCTCGCCAAAGAATTTTTGACCGAAAACGAAGATACTACACACCTTGTGCTCCGCAACGTTTTCGTCGTGTGGCTGCAGGGCGAATGGGACGGCAACGCCGGGACCTCTGCGCAGGACTATACCGCCGCGCTCGACCGCATCGTGCAGGGATTTAAAACGGACATCGGGGCGGATCAGTTCTTCGTGATCCCCATCGGCGCGTACAACGGCAGCAGCAACAGCGAATCGCGCAACGCCGCCTATACGGTGATCCGCGAAGCGCAGATCGAATATTGCGAAGACAACCCCGATGCAACCGTGATCAGCACTCAGCTCTACGATCTGTACGAAGAGGGGCTGATGAAAGATTCCTACCATTTCTTCCAGTCCGGCTATAACATGGTGGGAACGGATGCCGGCACAAATATGGCATATTTCGTTGAGACGGGCGAAAAGCCTGTTTGCAAGGATGCTTCCGAATGTTCGACCCCTCTGAAAGAAGGCGGCGCATGGCTGGAAGAAAACGGCCAGGTCGTCATCTCTGCGGAAGCGGCGCTGGAACAGTCGGCATACGCAAGCTATCACAGCGGCTCTGTTTCCGGCGATGTCTGGGGCGCATGGGACGGTTGGCTGACCGGCATGCACAATCTGATCGATGCAGGAAAACAGTGGAGCGTAGCGGACGCGGTAAATTCCGCGCCTTACCTGCAATATAAAATCAACATTCAAACGGCGGGCACTTACTACGTTTATCTGATGATAACCAGCCCCTCCGGCGGAAGCAATACGGTGCACGTCGGCATCGACGGAACCGCGATCGACTGCGGAGCCCCCACCTCTTACGGCACGGGGCGCTGGCAGTACAATACCGCATGGAAATTCGACCTGACGCCGGGCGAGCATACGGTTACCGTTTATGTGCGCGAAGACGGCGTTACCGTCAACCAGATCGCGCTGAAACAGTCCTACGATACATGGACCATCGCGACATGGCAGGGATTTATGCTGGAAGAGAGCGACCGCGAACTTTTGACCATATCGTAAGAAAACGTTTAAATTCCGACCGTATTCATCCGGCGCCCGTGCATAAAACGATGCACATTTAAATACAGCCGGTTATACACCGCTTTGTCTTCGCCAAAACGGGAGGCAGGGCAAAAAGTCCTGCCTCCCGAACAGACAGAGTTAAAGCGGCTGAAAAAGATATTTATTGCACTGCGCTTCCGCGTGCGTGAAATAAATAACAAATAAAAACCAGGAGGAAAATTTATGAAAAAATGGCTCAAAGTATTGGCTTTGTGCCTTTCGCTCGCGATTTTTGCGGCACTGCCCCTTTCGGCGTGCTCGCAAGGTTCGGGCGGAACGGACGGACCGGACGATACAAACGATCCGGTACAGTATACCGTTACCTTTTCGGCCGGGAACGTCGGCGACGACGAGGTAACTGGCATGCCCGCGGCGGTAACGGTGGAAAGCGGGCAGAAAGTGGCGAGGCCCGCGGCCGAACCTTCCCGCGAAGGGTATGCGTTTGACGATTGGTACACCGCCGCGACCGGAGGCGAAGCGTT
>CALVXE010000009.1 GCA_944368795.1 uncultured Clostridia bacterium
ACTTCGCGCGAACTGTTTTGAGCGGGCGGCGCGTTACTGCCGCAGAAACAGGCGCTTCATTTTGACGAGCTTTTTGACGAGGGGCGCCACTTCCCCCGGCGAGGCGGCGGCAAGGCGCATTTCTAAATCTTCGATATCCTGCGCGGAAATTTTTTTCATAGAACTATTTTGCGGAACGCATAAAAAATTATGTTGATCACACTCGAAAACGTACGCTTCGGCTACGACGACAAGAGCATACTCGAAAATATAAATTTTACCCTTTCGGAGGGAGAGCGGGTCGGGTTTATCGGCGCGAACGGCGAAGGAAAGACAACGCTCATCAAACTGATGGCGGGCGCGCTGTACCCCGACGAGGGAAGAATTTTAAAAAAGAGCGGGCTGAAAATCGGCTGGCTGGAGCAGAACGGCGGACTGGAAAGCGATAAGACCGTGTACGAAGAGATGCGGAGCGTATTTGCGGACGTGTACCGCGCGATGGATTCGCTGCGCCAAATCGAGCGGGAACTCGCTTCGGCGGAGGAAGGGAGCGAACGGTTCCGCACCCTTTCCGCGCGCTACGAACAGCTGCAGAAGGCGATCGACGCCGCGGACGGTTACAACACCGACGTCAGGATCAAAACCGTGCTCAACGGAATGGGATTCTCGGAAAAATACGGGCAGACCGTTTCGACCATGAGCGGCGGCGAAAAGACGCGGCTGAAGCTGTGCCGCCTGCTGCTCGAACAGCCGGAAATACTCTTCCTCGACGAGCCGACAAACCATCTGGACGTTTCCACCATGTTCTGGCTGGAAGACTATTTGAAAAGTTACCGCGGGGCGATTTTTACCGTGTCGCACGACCGCTGGTTCCTCGACGCGATCGTAACCAAAATATTCGAACTGGAGCACAAAAAAGTAACCGCGTTCCGCGGAAACTATTCCAAATATAAAATTTTAAAGGCGGAAAAATTCGAGCACGACTGCAGGGAATACGAAAAACAGCAGGAAGAGATCGCCGCGCTGAAAGATTACGTGGCGCGCAACATCGTGCGGGCGACGACCGCCAAAAGCGCGCAGTCGCGCGTGAAGAAGCTGGAAAGCATGGAAGTGCTCGAACGTCCCCTGCCGCCGCCAGCGCCGCCCAAGTTTTGCTTCGAGACGAGGGAAAAGAGCGAAGAGCGCAGCCTTTGCGTACAGGGACTGACCATGCGCGCGGGAGAAAAGGCGCTGTTTTCGGGCGCGGAGTTCGAAGTGCGGCGGGGCGAAAAAATCGCGCTCGTCGGCGAAAACGGGACGGGGAAATCTACGCTGATACGCGAACTCGCGAAGGGAAAGAATCCTGCCGTACATTGGGGGAGATTCGTAAAAATCGGCTATTACGACCAGGAAAACGCCGACCTCGACCCCGAAGAGACGGTATTGGGCTCCCTTTGGCACAGCCATACCTATCTGAGCCAGACGGAGGCGCGCGCGCTTTTGGCGCGGGCGAAGCTGGACGGCGAAGACATCGATAAAAAAGTGCGCTCCCTTTCGGGCGGAGAGCGGGCAAAGCTCGCGCTTGTGCTGCTGGAAGCGCAGAAGGCGAATTTTTTGCTGTTGGACGAACCGACAAACCACCTCGATCTGCAGGCGCGCGAGAGCCTGGAAGCGGCGCTGCGGGCCTATGAGGGGACGCTGCTGTTCGTTTCGCACGACCGTTACTTTATTCAAAACACCGCCGACCGCATTTTGGAAATCGACGGGGGCGCTTTGACCGCATACGACTGCGGATACGAAGAATTCGCGGCGCGGAAAAAGGCGGCCGCCGAACGGGCGGAAGAGGCGGCCAAGACGGAAAAAGCGGAGGCGCGGGCGAAAGAGCGCACGGCTTCGTACCGTTCGAAAGCGGACCGCGCGCAGGAAGCCAAGAAAAAAGAGCGGCTGCGGGCGGTAGAAAGGGAGATCGCGCGGACGGAAGAGAATGCCGCCGCCCTGGAAAAAGAGATCGCCCAGCCGGAGATCGCCGCCGATTATAAACTTCTGACGGAAAAGTGCGACGCGCTGAACCGCGCACACACTTTGCTCGACGAGCTGTATAAGGAATACGAAACACTGCTCGACTGATATGCGCGGCGACCCGCCGCAAATTTCCCATTCTTTTGCTCACAGATATTAGTATAGCACTTGGAAGGCCCCCCGAAGTTTCTTCGGGGGGCCTTTCCGCCTGCCGTGCAGTATTTCGGGGTATGTTCCCCTTTTCGGTCTGCTACGTTCTGCCGCGCGGCTTTTCGCGCCGTTCGAGCTCTTTTTCTGTTTTGCCGAACAAACGTCCCCTGTCCGAACCGCACCCGAAAAGGACTCTCGATCGGCTTCGGGACGCTTTTTTGTTTGGAAAAGCTATACAGCGTGCCTGCATTGCCACGCGAACATATTGGCGATGCTCTTCAGATATGCTTTTTCTCTGTCGGGAAGGTGCTGATAATTTTTTATGAAAACCTCTTCGGCAGTACCATAATACCCGTGCAGCCGCTGCTTATAAAAATCGGCTATGCGGACCATCAAGGGCGCATCCGCATTGCTCTCGCCCAACAGCGCTGCGGCGATCCGTTTTTCCGTTTCTTCCTTCTTCCGATAGCGGCTGGAAAAATAATTATCGATAACGCGCGCTGTCAATCCCGTTTTTTCGATCAAATATTTTTTGCCGCAGCCTATCAAATGATAAATGTCCCTCAAATACGCATATACTTCCATGACTGTTCTCCTTTAAATTAGATTATTGCCTGTATTCTTTATAAAAATTGTATCACATTTTTCTTTGATAATCTCGAAATAAAAGCAATGCCTATAAAAATATCAACTAGTCATATTTTACCATAAAAAAAACCGGCATAATTCCGATATGGAATTATGCCAAACTTTTTACGAATTTTAAATATTTCTTTAAGTTTTCGGTGTATGCGTTTGCAGACATATGTGCCGCCGCCCTTGTATGCCGATTTTGCCGCTTTTAACACGGTTCGCGAAAGAAAAACATGCCGTATGCATTCTACGGCATGTTTTTAGATGCGGAAACGGATTTTTTCAGCTAAAACAGCTGCAACAGATCGACCAGCACGGCAAAGCCGAGCAAAAGCACGAAGCCCGCGGCGTGGATGACCGCTTCGACCTTGCGGTTGATGGGTTTGCCGCGCACCCATTCGATGGCGGTAAAGATGATTTTCGAGCCGTCGAGCGCGGGAATGGGCAAGAGGTTGAACACGGCGAGATTGACGCCGATGTATGCGGCGATCTCTAAAAACTGCTGCAGACTGCGCGAGGCGATTTCGGAAGTAAGCCTGATGGTGGTGATAGGCCCGCCGAATGCGGACAGGCCGAGGTCGCCCGTCAAAAGCTGGCCGAGCACCTTAAAAATCGTGCCGCCGATGCGGAAGGAATAGGCAAACGATCTGCCCAGCGTTTCGAAAAAGCCGAATCCCCTGTACGACGCCGAGGCGACCATGTAGGAAGAAGCGCCGCTTTCGTTCGTCTGCTTTAAGATGCCGATCGCATCCCAAAGGGCGTTCGTATCGGTAAGGTTTTCGAAATGCGCGTCGGCGCGGAGTATGACGGATATTTGCATGACTTCGCGCCCCGTCTGCGTTTTGCGCGATACGGTAAATTCGACCATGTCCCCCTCGCTTTTGCCGCCGAGCGCGGACATCAGATCGGAGGTGAGGTATATATTTTTGCCTTCGCATTCGAGGATCACGTCTTCGTCCTGAAAGGAATAGCCCGCGACGGGAATGCCGTTTTGGGTGTATTCGGCGGGATCGACGCGGTAGGTCATCAACAGGAGCTGACCGCAGGCGAAAAAGGAAACGACGATGAGGACGAGGGCGAGGACGTAGTTCATGAACGCGCCCGCAAACAAAACGATGATGCGCTGCCACGGCTTTTTGTTGTTGAATGCCGCGGGGTGGGAATTTTCTTCGTCCTCCCCTTCGAACGCGCAATAACCGCCCAGCGGAAGGAGCCGGACGGAAAAAATTTCGCCGTTCTTTTTGGTGTGCTTAAACAGCGCGGGGCCGAAACCGATGGCGAATTCGTTGATTTTGAATTTGAAGATCTTGCCCGCGACGTAATGGCCGAATTCGTGCACGGTGATCATGGCGAGCAGAATCAGTATCGCCAGACAGACCGCGCCGATCGTACTCATGACGCCGGAAAAGGACAAAAGAGCGAGATGCATGAAACCTCCGTTACGGCAGGAGCGAAAACGCACGTTCGCGCGCGAGGCGGTCCGCCTGCTCGAGCGCGGCATAGCTTTCGGGCTCCTTATCGGACGCGCCGACAAGGGCGCCCTCTATAATTTCGGCAATTTGCGTGTATTTTATTTGTCCGCGCAAAAAGGCGGCCACGGCGACCTCGCCCGCGGCGTTGAGCGCGCAGGGGTACATGCCGCCCTTCTTCGCGCATTCGAGCGCGAGGGCAAAGCAGGGATAGCGGCGGAGATCGACCGATTCGAAATGCAGGGCGCCGACCTGCGCGAGGTTCAGCCGCGGAAGGGCGCAGTCAAGCCTTTCGGGATAGGTGAGCGCGAGCTGAATGGGAAGTTCCATCGAGGGAACGCCCAACTGCGCGAGCACTGCCCCGTCGGCAAATTCCACCATCGAATGCACGACGCTTTCGCGGTGGACGAGCACTTCGATGCGGTCGAGCGGGGCGGCGTACAGGTGCATCGCTTCGATGACCTCGAAGCCCTTATTGAGCATGGTGGCGCAGTCGACCGTGATCTTGGCGCCCATGTTCCAATTGGGGTGCGCGAGCGCCTGTGCGGCGGTAACGCCCGCCAGCCTTTCGAGCGGGACGTCGCGCAGAGCGCCGCCGCTGGCGGTGAGGATGAGCCGCGAAAAGGGTGCGGCGCGGTCGAAATTCAGGCACTGCCAAATCGCGGAATGCTCGCTGTCGACCGGCATGAGATTTACGCCTTTCTCGCGGACGCGGCGCAGGACGAGAGCGCCGCCGACGACGAGGCTCTCTTTGTTGGCGAGCGCGATATCTTTGCCCGCTGCCGCGGCGAGCAGCGCGGCTTTCAGGCCTGCAAAGCCCGTAACGGCGACGATGACGATGTCCGCATCCGCATAGGCGCACGCCTCTTCGAACGCCCCTTCTCCGCGCGCGAAGCGGACGCCCTGCGGAACAGAGAGAGAAGCCCCCTCTTCCTGCCGCAGAGCCGCAAAGTCGGGACGAAGGCGCGCGAGCTGTTCTTCAAAACGTTCGCCGCCGCTGTTCGCCGCCATGGCGACGATGCGGAAGCGATCCGGATAGCGCAGGACGACGTTGACTGCCTGCCTGCCGATGGAACCCGTGCTGCCGATGAGAGCGATCTTTTTCATGATACGGCTGCCCCCTTTTTTATTGTACGCAGGCGCACATCCCTTTTATGCGGAATTTGCGCCGCGCCGTGAAAAAAATACCCGCAGGGCGCGGGTATTCGTTTTTTCGGTTACAGAACGATGAGAGAAAATACCAGGTACACGAACGTGCTCGCGAACAGCGTGCCGTCGATGCGGTCGAGCACGCCGCCGTGGCCGGGAAGGATCTTGCCCATATCTTTTATGCCGAGCTTGCGCTTGATGACGCTTTCGACGAGGTCGCCGAATTCGGTCATCAGGGCGCAGATACAGCCGATAATCGCGAATACGGCCCAGGGATTTCCGAACCCGGCATACACGTAATCGGAAGTGAGCGTGTACAGCCAATACAGGAGCACGCTTGCGCCGGTGCCGAAAACGACGCCGCCCACGGCGCCCGATATCGTCTTGTTCGGGCTGATCGTGGGGCACAGTTTTTTGCCCTTGAAGATACTGCCGACGACGAACGCAAAGGTATCCGCGACCGGAGATATGACGAAGATCAGAAGCAGCGCGAGCGTGGAGGCGTAGCCGAAATCGTTCGCGAGCAGCATGGTGGAGAGGATCGCCGTGGGGTAAAACCCGCACAGCATCGCGGCGCCCGTACCCGAAAGCTCGGTGCGGCGATGGTCGACGACCAAAAGGCAGAAAAGCACGAGCGCGAACACGAACGAGAGGACGAGCATCGCGCGGTAGCCCTCCCCTTTCGAAATATGTTCGAGGAGGTAATATGCCGGCGTGAAGATCGCCGCATAGGCGTATACCGTGATCTTCTGCGAAAGGCAGAGGGGCATGGCAGGCGGGATCTCTTCGCCGTTTTCGCCCTTGCGCGCATGCGAGAAGGCCTGCACCATCTCGTGCGTGCCGATCAGGGAAAAGGCGTAGACGAGGATGCCGAACAGGCGAACGTCGATTTTACGGAGAAAGAAAAAGCCGACGATGACGCCGATATACAGGATGCCGGTGATCAGGCGCTTTTTCATTTTTGTTCCTCCCGGATATTGCCGAAGCGACGGTCGCGCGAGGAATAGCTTTCGATCGCCTTTTCGAGGTCGCGTTTGGAAAACGCGGGCCACATTTTATTGGAAAAATACAGCTCGGCATACGCGGCCTGGTACAGGAGAAAATTCGAGAGCCGAAGTTCGCCGCCCGTGCGTACGATGAGGTCGGGATCGGGCAGCCCTGCCGTTAAAAGCAGTTCGCCGAAGCTGTGCTCGTCGACAAACCTGCCGTACGATACCGCCGCGTTTACCGCAGCCACGATCTCCTGCCGGGCGCCGTAATTGACGCAGATGTTGAGAAGAAAATCGGTATACGGTTCGGTTTCCGCCATGATGTCCGCCATGCTTTCGCGGATATCTTCGGGAAGCGCGGAAAGATCGCCGATCACGTTGATCTTGGCGTTCAGTTCGAGCATCTTTTCTCTTTTTTTGGCAAAATAGGTGCGGAACAGCTCGAAAAGCTCTTCCACTTCCTCGCGGGGGCGCTTTAAATTTTCGGCGGAGAGGGCAAAGACGGTTACGATGCGAATGCCGAGATGGAAGGCGTGCGAACAGATCTTAAACATGTTCTGCACGCCCATTTTGTGCCCGTAACCGCGCGGGCGGAAGCGCCGCTGCGCCCACCTGCCGTTGCCGTCCATGATAAACGCGATATGCGAGGGCAATTTGATACGTTTCATACCCTACCTGTTATACGGACATGATCTCTTTTTCTTTATCGGCCGTATGTTTTTCGATCTGCTCGATGCATTTGGAAACGGTCTTTTCGACCTCCTTTTCCAGCCCCGCGCATTCGTCTTCGGAAAGTTCTTTGTTGTTTTTCATCTTTTTGAGCGCTTCCATCGTGTCGCGGCGGACGTTGCGCGCGGCAACTTTCGCGTCTTCGGAAAGGGCCTTGATCTGCTTTGCGAGGTCGCGGCGGCGCTCTTCCGTAAGATCGGGGAATATTAAGCGGATGACTTTGCCGTCGTTGGTGGGCGTGAGCCCGATATTCGACTGCAGGATCGCCTTTTCGATGCCCTTTAACAGGCTGGCATCCCACGGGCTGATGACGAGGCACTTCGCATCGGCGACGGAAATGTTGCCGACCTGGTTGATGGGAGACATCGTGCCGTAATAATCGACGAGGATCTTATCGAGCACGTGCGGATTCGCCCTGCCCGCGCGGATGTTGGCGTATTCTTCGCGCAGAACGCTCGCCGTTTTATCCAGTTTATCTTCCAAAACGAGCATCAGCTCTTCTACTTTTTCGTTATCAATCATGATTCACCTCTTATTCGGATTCGTTTGTGATGAGGGTGCCCGTCTTTTCGCCGCAGATGGCGCGGACGATGGCGTCTTTTTCGGAAAGAGCGAACGCCAGAACGGGAATGTTGTTATCCATGCACATGGTGATCGCCGTCGTGTCCATCGCTTTCAGACCGCGGTTGATGACTTCCATGTGCGTGATCTTATCGATTTTTTTCGCCTGCGGGTTGACCTTGGGGTCGCTGTCGTAAATGCCGTCTACGTTTTTGGCGAGCAACAGGATATCGGCGTTCGTTTCGCACGCGCGCAGAGCCGCGCCCGTATCGGTAGAACAGTACGGATTGCCCGTACCGCAGGCAAAGATGACGATCCTGCCCAGTTCGAAGTGGCGCAGGGCCTTGCGGAGGATGAACGGCTCGGCCACGCTGATCATGTTCAGCGCCGTCTGCACACGGGTGGGAACGCCCTTCTGCTCGATCGCATCCTGCATGGCGAGCGAATTGATGACCGTGGCGAGCATGCCCATATGGTCGGCCGTGGTGCGGTCCATGCTCGTGCCCTGGCGGCCGCGCCAGAAGTTGCCGCCGCCCAGAACTACGCCGATCTCCACCCCCATCTCGTGGACGCGGATCAGCTGGTCGACTACGCCGGCGATGATGGTTTCGTCCAGGCCGAACCCTGCCTTGCCCGCGAGCGCTTCGCCCGAAAGTTTTAAAATGATCCTCTTGTACTTCGGTTTCCTTTGCAACGTAATTTCCCCTCCGAATAGTTTATTGGATGCGCAAAGAGACGCGCATGCGGGATTTCCGGCAAAGGACTCCCGCAATTTAAAACAAAGGCACACAAATATAAACTTGTGCGCCTTCGGATTTTAACCTTTCATCTTGGAAACTTGTTTTTCGACTTCTTCGGCGAGGTCGTCCTTCTTCTTTTCGATGCCTTCGCCCATCTCGAAACGCGCGAAGCGGCGGACCGTGATCTTCTCGCCGATGGACGCGATCGCTTCGGTAATGAGCTGGTTGATGGTCTTGGAAGAATCCTTTACGAACGGCTGTTCGAGCAGGCAGAAATCTTCGTAATATTTTTTGATGCGGCCCGCGACCATCTTTTCGGCGATGGCTTCGGGTTTGCCCTCGTTCATTGCCTGTACTTTGAGGATCTTTTTCTCTTCCTCGAGCACTTCGGCGGGGACCTCTTCCTTCGTTACGTACAGGGGTTTTGCCGCCGCGATCTGCAACGCGATATCGTGTACGAGTTCTTTGAACTGATCGCCACGCGCCACGAAGTCGGTTTCGCAGTTGACTTCGACGAGAACGCCGACCTTGCCGCCCATGTGAATGTAGCTGTCGACAATGCCTTCGGCAGCGATCCTGCCCGCCTTTTTCGCAGCGGTCGCCATGCCCTTTTCGCGAAGAATTTCAACGGCTTTGTCCATATCGCCGTTCGCTTCGGTGAGCGCTTTTTTGCAATCCATCATGCCTACGCCCGTCTTTTGGCGCAGAGCGTTAACATCACTTGCGGTTATTGCCATAATGATCTCTCCTTAAAATTATTCTTGATCCGCCCCGTTCGGATTGCCGCGGAGCGGCGACGTTTCGGCCGAATCGGCAACCGAAAGGACCGTGTATTATTTTCTGAATTATTCGGCCTGTGCGGGCGCTTCTTCCGCCGCGGCCTCTTCCGACGCCTCTTCCACTACGTCTTCGATGGATTTCTCTTCGGCGGGAACTTCTTCCGCGGCCTGCTGCAATTCGGCATTGACCGCTTCGCCCTGGTTCGCTTCGATGACCGCGTTCGCGATAACGCCGGAAAGGAGTTTTACCGCGCGGATCGCGTCGTCGTTGCCGGGAATGACGTAATCGATCAGGTCGGGATCGCAGTTGGTATCGGTGATTGCGACGATGGGGATATGCAATTTGCGCGCTTCCTGCACGGCGATGTCTTCATTGTGCGGATCGACGATGAACATCGCGCCCGGAAGGGTGCGCATCTCTTTGATGCCGCCGAGGTTGGCTTCAAGCTTGGACATCTCCTTTTTCAGGCCCAAAACTTCCTTTTTGGGAAGGAGATCGAATTCGCCGCTTTCCTCCATCTTTTCGAGTTTATTGAGGCGGTCGATGCGGGAACGGATGGTCTTGAAATTGGTGAGGGTGCCGCCCAGCCAGCGGGAATTGATATAGAACTGACCGCAGCGCACAGCCTCTTCCTTGATGGCTTCCTGCGCCTGCTTTTTGGTGCCTACGAACAGGATGCTCTTGCCCGCTTTGACCGTATCGACGATAAAATTGTACGCTTCTTCGACGAGGCCGACCGTGAGCTGAAGGTCGATGATGTGAATGTCGTTCCTGGCCGCGAAGATGTACTTTTTCATCTTCGGGTTCCATTTCCTCGTCTGATGCCCGAAATGCACGCCCGCTTCGAGCAGCTGCTTCATTGTAATGACTGCCATAAAATCCTCCGTTTATTCCTCCCCCGGACGCATTTGATAGGCCCGCATCAGCCCGCCCGATTGGGATTTTGGCGGGAACGGATACGCGGTACGGCCGAGGTGTGAATTTTTAGCCTTACTATTTTACCATAAGACAAATCTTTTGGCAAGCAAAATTCTTTGCAACACGGGTCTTTCTTAAATAAAAACCTGATTTTCAACCAAAATCGGTTACCAAGCGTGGCTGTACGTGATACTGAAGTTGATATGTTGGCGATGATCGCCGAATTTGCTGCCGAAAAGATTGATACCGCCGCGGTTTTTTGCTTCTTTTTCCACGCCGATGCGGAAACGGATAAGTTCGCTTTTTTCCATTTCCAAATCTGCCAACGTTATTCCGGAAACGAATTTATTGTCTAAAAACGTGCCATCTTTCGTAACTTCCGCATTTTTTACAAGGCCGTACTGCGTCATCCCGTCCTCCCACCATTTCGGTGTGAAAATTCCCCGCCGTTCTCCGAAATCACCGGGAGACGTATATACGCAGATCTTTTTTCCGTTAATCCAAAAACTGATATCCGATTTCCAGTCTTCGTTGTATCCGGGGGCTTCCGAACAGATTTCCGCTGAAACGGACACGGAGGATATATTCGAGCGGTCGATCCCTTTGACGGGAAACACGTATTCCAGCCAGCCTTCGTCAAACCAAATCAGCTGTGCGCGGAAGCGCAGAGGGTCATAAAAAATGTCAGGATCGTCCCGCCCGATGCCGATATAGCCGTCCTCGCTGACCATACCGCAGTATTTTTTGACATGAAAGGACGTAAAACTTCCGATCGGAATCTGAACGGCGCACTTTTCTTTGCTCGCATGCCTGTCGTCGGGAAGAACGGCGGGAATCTCGATTTTTTCATATTGACGGACGACGATTTTTTCCTTTCCCTTTCCCATATTTCTAGTTTGCAGGGTGAAAAGGCCCGACTGTACGAGCACTTTGACGTGTTCGGATACCGTGCTGAGAGGAATATTCAGCTCTTGCGCGATGCCCCAAATACTCATATTTTGCCGGGACAGCAGACGCAGAATATCTCTCCTCGTCTTGCAGTTGAATACCTTGACGACCTTTTCCATTTGCGAATCGTTTTCAAGGCTTGCCATAAACACTTTGTCCATTTTTTATCCTCCGGGAAAAGGCAGAAAGCCGCGGCCGAAAATGGCCGAGGCTTTGCCTTTAAAAGGGTCCTTTATTTGATTTTTTTACGCTTTTTAACCATCAGGCCGACAGCCGCGCCCGCCGATATTAGAGCGAATCCCGCCCCGGCGTACCCGACTGTACCGCTGCATCCTCCGCCGGGCTCATCGGGTCCGGACGGCGCCGAGGGATCCTGCTCTTCGTCGGAATCCTGCGGATTATCGGCCGGCTCTTCCGATTCGGCTTCCTTAAAGCTTACGGATACATCGACCGGCGTTTGCGGCATCGTAAAGCTGTACTCTCCGTTATTCTCCGCAACCGCAAGCCCTTCCGTAACCGCGATCTCCTGCACGGCGTACCCTTCGGGGACGGCGACGGTAAAGCGCACCGTTTCTCCCGGACGGTACATCGCCCTTTCAAATTCAATATATTCTCCGAAAGAGACCTCCTGCTTCGGCGTATTCTGCCAGATCGGTTTTTCGCCGAGCGCATCCGAAGCGGGCGCCCCCTCGACTTTCAGCCAAGTCCAATACGTGGACGGTTCGGCTTCGCCGTTATATTTGCCCGCACTCGCGTAATCGACAAGCATGACCGAAGCTCCGCCGACGGGAACTTCCATAAGAAGCATAGCCCCGACGGACGATCCGTCGATCACCGCCGCTCCATCGATATCCTCTTCGAGGAATACGGTATTCTGATTGTAGATCGAAGCAAACGAACGATCCAAAGCCATGAGCACCGGTCCGTAATATACGGAAGCGTACCCTTCCATGCTGTCTTCGCCCGTCCAATAGCGCACCTGCATGGCAATATCGAGCTGGATAACGTCTCCGTTTTTCCAAGTTCCGGTCAGCGAAGCGTATTCTCCCGCTTCAATCCCGTAAACAGTTTGACCGTTTACCGATACTTTCGATCCGACTGCCCAGCCGGGAATGCGAAGTTTCAGAGTAAATTCTTTCTCCGACTGCAAGCCGCCGATCTCGATTTTGACCGACCCGTTCAGAGGATACTGCGTCGTCTGTTTCAAACTGACATCCGCACCGCCGACCTTTGTGTGAATATTGCTTTCTCCGTAATAATTGAGATAAAGTTCGTTCCCGTCGGTTACGGCCGCCCATTCGACGAGCTGGCCGAGCCCCCGCGCCAAATTCGCCTGACAGCAGTTGAAATCCGGAGACCCGCTGTTATACTGAAAGGAAATATCCTGCTGCGAAGGAACTTTTCGGCCGTCGTATCCGCCGGCGGTACCGGCAACGCCGTTCATCGGGGAATTGTACGTGCAGTACTTGTCTTCGTCGAGCAGACTGCCGAGCATGCCGTTCAGATAACTGCGCTCCAATTCGTCTGCCACTTCTACCGTCTTCGTATATTTGTAATATTCGTTGGTGAACGCCATCCATGCGATGGTGCAGCATGTTTCGATCACGCCCGTACGGTAAGGATCGCCGCAGGCGCCTTCGTTGGTGGTAAAACCGCCTGTATTGTGAATATCCGTCTGCAATATATTGTTCCATATCCATCCCATGACCAGGTAATATTCTTCATTGCCCGTCTCCTCATATAGTATACCCAATGTCATGATCATGTGCAGAACTTCCCAACGGGCGGAACTGCTCTGATAAAAATTCCCCAGACGAAGCGCCGTTTTATACCAACCGTTTTCGTCCTGGCAATCCTGCATGATGATCCGCTCCGCTTCGTCAAGATATTTTTTATCCCCCGTAGCCTGGTACATCTGCGCATAGCCGTGCGCGATTCCGCGGTTGGTCTCAAACCCGCCTGCCACAAGGTAGCTGCGGTCTTTAAATGTTTCGTATATACAATCGATCGCCTTTTTTGCTACGTCGAATGCGGTTTGATTGCCGGTGATTTCGTACCATTCCAGCAGCCCCGTGATGCAGTGGTAATGATTCCACAGATCCCAGTTGTTGGATTCGATCGCAAAGCGCGCGCCGCCCATATAAGTTCCCAAATATCCGTCTTCTCCCTGCGCGGCGGCAAGATCGGCAACGAGCTCGTCGCCCGCTTCTTTGAGTTCCGAATTCAGTGTAGCCTTATAGCCGTACGCCATGCCCGTAAGCAGTTTCCCTGCAAATTCGCCATACCAAATCACAATATTTCCGCTCGCGCCGGTACGTTTCGCCAGCCCTTCCAAAGTCCAAATTTCTTTGTACGTATCCGCCGGATCGAGATCGGTCTTTACGGGAAGCGGCTCCCCTTCCATCTCTCCGACCACGGCAAACGAATCCATGTAGACCGTTTTGCCGACCATCGCATCCGACCCGCGAACGCTGAGCTGGAACTGTACGACGTTGCTGATTTCCAACCGATCGTTATCATTCTCGCCCCAATACTTCGCGAACGTATTTTCATCGAGAGGCATGCGGATATAGCCAGCAAATCCCGCCGGCAAGGGAATATATCCGCCTCCGTCCGCCTGTACGGTGCGCATCCGCGTAACATCCTCTCCGTTTTTATGAAGTTTGACAGAGGCTCCCTCTTTCAAAGAATAGGAAGCGCGGCCGACCGCATTCTCCTCAAAAGCGAACCGAACCTGCGTTTCCGCCGCAATTTCGCTTGCGTCGAGATAAACCCAAAGTTCTTTCGCGCCCGTCCAGTCGGTAACCGCCTGTGGATCGTTCGAGAAACGGATATCTCTGTCCGAATAGGAGGAAGACGTCTGTTTCAAAGTCCAGCCGAGAGCATTCCCGCTGCGGCTCTTTTGTCCGCGCGTTACGATGACGTCCCAATCGCTGTACAGATCGCCGACCCACGCTCCGTCCGTAATATCCGGTATAAATACGTCCGTCGTAAAAGGCAGCGCGTTGCGGAATTTTTTATCCTCTTTCAAAGAAAAAGGAACTTCCTGCCCTTCGGTAAATCCGCCGACTATGCCGAAAGCAAAATAAATCGGATCGCCTACGGATGCTTCGTCTGCTCCGCCGACAGCCAACGTCAATTGATGCACGTCTTTGAGATCTAAAACTCCGTTTGCGCCGTCCGCACTGTTATAATATCTCCAAAAATGCTCCAAGTCCAAGGTAAAGCAGATAAATCCGTAGAAATTTTTATCCAGAACGACAAAATTATCGTTGAGCGCGCTGTCGAGCACGACGCTCGTTTCCGATACTTCACCGGTTTCCCCGTCGACGAGCTTGACTTTGCTGTCGCGCACGAGAGAGTACGCCTCGTTGATGCCGGTGGGAGTTCCATCTGCGTAGTCTCCCTCTTCGAAATTCAGGCGTATCTTTATGTTTTCCGCATCCGATTCGCGGGCATCCACATAGAGCCATATTTCTTCCGCGCCCGTCCAGTCGGTAACGCCGGACAAAATATCTTTATCCAGCCGATAGCCCGCATCGCCGTAATAGGCGTTTGCCTTCCGCGGCGCATACGAAAGAACGGCTCCGAAATAGTCTTCCGTGAGGCTCCCCGAAGCATCGGCGACATCAATGTTGAAATACTCGTCTACGCCGTAATAGTCTGTCCCCAGTAACATATCCAATGAAGTTTTACCGCTGTTGGCAAGCGCAATCTGCTGTACAATATTGGAATTATTGCGATAGGCATCGATCTGCCAGTTCGTTACGTTGCCCTCGAGATTTTCCCCGACGTATCCGCCGAGTTCCATGCCGCGGATTTCGCTTTCCAAAGCGGTAATCGCCGATTCTTGCTTTTCCGAGCCCAACACAGTTACTCCACCTCCGTTACCAAAAAGGAAGACCAGTCCGAGCGCCAAACCGGCTATCCTACAGAGAGTTCTCCTTCTTTTTTTGATCATTCCTTTTCCTCCCGTTTTGATGTTCAGGTCCTTGCCCTGTGATTTCAGTATAACATACGCTTCCGCTGTACGTCAATACAAACTTTTAGACGCGCAAAAATGAAGTTACCGCTTCGGCTTTCACCGAAGCGGTAACTTCTATTCTGCTTTTTGATTTATTTGGTTTCTTTTTTGTGGTCGTGGTGTTTGCAGCCGCATCCGCAGCCCTCTTCATAATCGGTATCTAAAGAAGCGGCTTCGTCTGCATCGTCGTCTTCCTCCATCACGCGGCAAAATTCTTCGAAAACTTCGTCGAGCAGTTTATCGTCTTCGATGGGGACGAGCTCTTCCGCGCCTTCTTCACCGACGATCTCGAGAATGGTAACTTCGTTTTCGTCGCCCTCCTCCTCTTCCGCAGGCTGGAAAAAGGCATACCAGCGCGACTTGTATTCGATCGTACCTATATGGAAACATTTATGGATCTTGCCTTCGTCGTCTACGAGTTCGACCACATTTTCTTCTTCGCAATCTTCGCAGTCGCAATCATGTTCATGCAGTTTTTTCTCTTCGCTCATGTTGTTGCTCCTTTTTGTTTTTTATTCAAATACCCTTCCAAAATGTAGGAAGCGGCAATGCTGTCGATCGACTGTTTTCTGTTTTCGCGGCGGACGCCGCCGGCTATCAGCACCCGTTCCGCCTCCATCGTGGTAAAGCGCTCGTCTTCAAACACGACGGGCACGTCCGTCTTGCTTTTGAGCAGTTCGACGAATCGGCGCGTTTTTTCCGTCTGCACCGACTCGGTGCCGTCGAAATTCAGAGGAAGGCCGCACACGATGAGCCCCGCGTCCTTTTCCTTCACGATGCGGGCGAGGCTTTCCGCATCCGCTTCCGCGCTCTTTGTGCGGAAGTACGTTGTACCGGGAAGAGCAAAGGTATTGAACGGGTCGCTTGCGGCGATGCCGATTCTTTTATCGCCTATATCGAAGGCAATTATTCGTTTTTCCATGATCCTCCCGCACAGAATCTCTGCGCCTGCAAAAAACATCCGATCTTGTCGGAAAAGGCGGCGCAAACACGCGCTTACGGCGTGAAATCTCTGCCGACACTTCGGTTATAGTATACCACACTCTTTTCGGCTCGTCCACAATTTTTTTAAAATTTATTCGGTTTCAAAAAAATATTTCGACAAAATTCGCCGGATTTTCACAAAAGATACCCGCCGCGCAGAATGCGCGGCGGGTACCGTAAGAAAAAGTTGTTAGAGTGTGGACACTAAATTTTTTCGGGCGCGCTTGCGGCGACGTTTTCCCGGCCGCACTATCGGCGCCGGATCTTCCGCCCCGATCAAATAATCTGCATGACCTGCTCTGCGGCAGAAACGAACGGCGCTACGGAAGCGGGATCCGCATACGAATACGCGATAAAGATCGATAACAGCGAAACGGTGATGCCGAGAAGAGCGATCAATACACTTTTACCGATTTTGCGAATCATTTTACCTTCCTCCTCCCCTTATGATCGCTTTTATTATACGCAGAAAATATATAATTTTTTCAAAAAAATTGTAAACGAATTGTAAAATAACGAACTATTCTTTTTCCGCGCTCTCTCCTGCCGGCGGCGAGGCGGGAGAGAGCTGCACGAATGCTTCCTCTTCCGGATCTTTGCTGCGCACGGCAACAATGAAAAACGCGAGCCCGATGAGAAACATGACCGAAAGCGCTCCGACGCCGATGCTTTGGTTGCCCGTTACGTCGGTAACGATGCCGATGAGGAGCGTTCCCATAAACGCGGCGCCCTTGCCGAAGATATCGTAGATCCCGAAATATTCGCCCGCCTTTTCGCGCGGGATGATCTTGGCATAATAGGAACGGGACATGGCCTGGATCGTGCCCTGAAACAGGCCGACGCAGACGGCCAGGATCCAAAATTCATATTCGCGGTCAAGAAAAATCGCATAGACCGTAATAAAAAAGTAAGCGACGATGCAGGCGATGATCAGATACTGCGGTTTGACCTTGCGCGAGAGCATACCGAGAAGGATCGCAGCGGGGAACGCCACGATTTGCGTTACGAGGAGCGCGAGGACCAGGCTGACGGTGTTCAGGCCGAGGGAAGTGCCGTATGCGGTGGCCATATCGATGATCGTATAAACGCCGTCGATAAAGAAAAAGAACGCCAACAGGAAAAAGAGGATCTTCTTTTTGCGGCCCAGTTCTTTAAACACGCCGCCCAGATTTTTCAATCCCGTCTTTACGGGATGGCCGCAGGCTTCGACAAAATGTTCCTGCCTGTAACTTTTCCACAAAGGGATCGAACAGCCTACCCACCATACCGCCGTTACCAAAAACACGAGGATCATGGAAACGCGCATGCTGAGGACTCCCAGCATGGAATACAGCACGTAGATCACGATGGTTACGATAAACGGAAGGCAGCTGCCGATGTACCCCCAGGCATAGCCGCGGGAAGAGACCTCGTCCATCCGCTCGCGGGAAGTTACGTCGCAGAGCATGGAATCGTACACCACCAAGCTCAGCGAGTAGGCGGATTTCGCGAGCACGAATAAAACGAGGAACCACATCCAGTGCTGCATGAACCCTAATACGGCGCAGCCCGCCGCCCCCACGAACAGCGCGACCGAAAAGATCTTTTTGCGCGCGCCGCGAAGATCGGAAAGCGTTCCGAGCGTGGGGCCGAGTACGGCGACGATGATCGTAGAAATACTCGTTGCGTAACTCCAATAGGATACGTAACGGCTGCCGTCCGCCTCCGCGCCGGGGACGAGTTCGTAAAAGAAAATCGACATCAAGGTGGAAACAAGCAGAGTAAACGCGGAATTGCCGACGTCATACCATACCCACTTTTTTTCGATGGGCGTCAGTTTAAATTTCATACCTTTTTTCCTCTTCCAAACTGAAAACGGGGATCTCGCGCCAATTTTCGGCGGGACCGAACGTATTATTGAAAGCAGGATCGAGCGGCGCCGATCCGTTTAAATAACGATAATAGCCGGCACAGAGCGATGCCGCCCTGCTTTCAGCCGCATGCATCAGCTTTTCAAGGCGCAGATCGCTGTCTGCGCAAATGCCGATCGGTTCTTTTGCCATCATCATGCCGTGCATTTCTTTATAATTCCCCGTCAGTTTGAGTACGGCATTCACGAGCAAGCGTTTGGGTGCGTGCGGAGCGCGCATAAGCTCGTTGTAAAAGAGCATCGAACGGAGAGATTTCTGCACCTGCTTTTCCGTAATCCCGTTAAAAAAGGGAGCGATGACGCGCGCATTTTCCGCCGTCGGACAAATATGCCCCGTAAGGCGGGCGGAAAGCGGTTCGCGCCCCTCCTTTTGCAGCAGATAGCGGTCAAATTCGCTTTCGATTTCGGTATGGGTTACGGCAGAGACCGAAATTTTCTTTTCGATATAGCCGTGGCAGGCGGAATCGAGGGCGAAGTGGCACACGAAGCCGAGCAGGTACGCCGCCGCGGACGAACGGTCTGTACTTGCCGCATACGCCCGGCTTGCAGGCCCGAAAAATACGGACGCAGGCTTTGCATGCAGACCGAAGCCGACGGAATTGACGGCGTTGGCCGTAAGCGGATGATAATAAAAGAGGATATCCGGCCCGTGCAGACCGATATCAAAGAGCTGACGGCGGCTTTGCGCGGCCGACGCAAGCTCTTCGGGGAGCAAACGCAGGACTTCTTTTCCGAAAACATAATGTGCGTACGACGACGGCATAACAACTTCCTCCACCCCTCTATTATATCATACCGCAGACAGTGCAATCCACAGTTTTTTGTATAACCTTGTAATAATTTCGTAAAAAAAATGCGGAGAAACGCCGAGACGTTTCTCCGCTGCCAAGCGGCTATTTCTTTTTGGAAAGGGACTTAGCCCCGTTTTCCTCTTCGCCGCTTTCCATGGAAGAAAGTTTTTCGTCGATATAGTTATCGACCTTTTCGCGCAATTCTTCCTGGCTCTTTTTGACCAAGGCGCGCGTTTTATTGCTGTTTGCGACCAACAGCGCGCCGAGCATGGCGCCGAGCGCCAGGCCCGCCACAAATTTTTCCATATTCTTTTCCTCCGTACGGGCGCCGTTTCGCACCCGATTACAGTATGCGGCGTATACACTCATTTTATGCGGAGGACGAAGATGCGCGCCGGGGAAAATTACTGCGCCTTTGCCCCCGACGCGGCGAGCATCGCCTTTTTGACGCGCGAGGCGCGGCGGAGAAGCTCGTTTTCTTCCGTCAGGCGGCGCACCGTTTCGCGAAGCTGCTCGTTTTCGGCGCGGAGCGAAAACGAAAGGCGGTCATACAGCGCGTCGATCTCCGTTTCGAGGCGGCGCTGCAAAAAAGTGCGTCTGCCCGATTCGAGCTGCACGCCGGCGCGCTTTGCGGCCTCGCGCACCGTTTCCGGCTGTTTGCGGAGCATGTTGCGGTATTTGTTCTGATATCGCAGCATCTTCTTTTCGTCTCCGCCGCAAATGTTCGCAATGGAACGGCGGACCGAAAAACCTTTTCCCTTTTCCGAAAGGATCAGCCGAAGCATTTCTTCCGTCTCGCCGGGCGTGAAAGGGCGGACCGTTTCTGCACGGAGATCTCTGCCCGCCAACAGCGCTTTCGCCTCGTTGCTCTCCGTTTTCAGCAGTTTGTAATAATAGTTGCGCACGCTGCCGCCCGCCCTGCCGTGCGCTTTTCCGTACCCGGAAAAGAGAGACGTAAGCGTTTTGCCCGCGCGCTTGCCTTCTTCGATATAGCGGAGAAGTTCTTCCGCCTCTTCCTTTGCATAGCCGTTGATCTTGTCCATTTTGCAACCTCCGTTTTTTTATACCGGGAGTATTGACATTAAATAATTTTTTTAAACATATAAATAAATTCACGCGGGCGACCGCGCGAAATTTATTTGCGGAGGTTCCTCTGTGCGAGTGCATTTTTCTTCCGCAGTTCCCTGCGCCCTGAAACTGGCGGGGGCGCTGGCGGGATTCTGCGGCGAAACGGAAAAGTTTGCGGATATACCCGACGGCGAACGGGTATTGGCGGAATTTATCCCCGAAAGCGGAGAGCTGTTCCCCCTTTCGTTCGTGATCGACGGCGCTTTTTTTGCCGCGCCGCCGCGCTGCTGCGACGTGTACCGCTACGATTGCGGGGCGGATCTGTTCGCCGCACGCTTTTCGCCGCGCGAACGCGAACTGCGCGTCCGCGCGCAGATACGCGCCGGCGATATCCTCGCCACCGTGCTTGACAGCGGCGGGGCTTCCCTTTCTTTGGAAAACAAAACGGATTTTCAAACGTATGCGCTTCCCCCTGCGGAGGACTATGACGCGGCCGCCGAAACGATCGGAGGGGAAAGCTTTTTGCGGGTGCTTTGCCGCGGCGGGAGGCGTAAGGAGCTGCTGCTGTTCAACGAACGGCTGGAATGCGTTTTCCGCGACAGGGTGAGCGACTTTTCGTGCACGGACAAATTGACGGCCTCTTTTGAATTTTCCGACATTGCGGGGCATACGTCGGTACGAACCTTCCGCGCAGAAGGCGGCGCGCTGCTGCCCGATTCGCAGCAGCTGCACGCAAAAAACGAAATAGACCCCGCCGCCCTGGACGAACGCATCCTGCCCTTTGCATTCTTTCAGGAGATCGCGGCGGGCGGCGACTGCGGGGAATACCTCGCGCCCTGCCTTGCGGACAAAAAAGACCGATTGATGCAATACCTCGGCGAATTTTGCGGGGTATACCTGCCGAAAGAAATCTTCTACCTGACGCACGGCCGCGTCAACGCGGCGGGGCTGATCTACAAACATTCCGAACACGTCTTCGACATAAAATATTTTTCCGTCCATGCGGAAAAGGGAAAGATCGACAACATCATACCCGTCGAATAAAAAATTTTTTATAAAATCCGTGCGAATTTTTGCAGACTATGACAAAATTGTGTTATACTTATATCATGAGCGAGAGACAGTGCGCCGAACGTGCGGGCGGTCCCTATGCCACATGCGGGCCTCCGCCGAAATTTTACGGTTTTCGACCCCGGCATATCGTCCGCCGCGCGGCGGACGCACCCCGCGGCCTTTCTGTCTGCTCGGCTTAGCTACGGAAACACGAGGTAACGAATATGTTTTACGACATCTATTTGATCTATCTGGTTTCGGGGATCATTCTCATCCCCTGCCTGTTCCTCTCTGTTTGGGCGAGTACGAAAGTACATTCTGCGTTCGCCAAATACAACCGCATGCCCACTTCGACCGATTGGACGGGCAGCGATACCGCGCGCATGCTGCTGGAAAAGAACGGGATTTGGGACGTGAGCGTAGTGCGCGGAAAGGGAAATCTGACCGACAACTACAATCCGCGGGCTTCCCTTATTACCCTGTCCGAAAGCACGTACGACTCCTCTTCCGTGGCGGCGGTGGCCGTATGCGCCCATGAAGTCGGACATGTAGTGCAGCGACAGAACGGATATATCCCCTATAAACTGCGCGGAGCATTGGTGCCGCTGACCAATATCGGGACCATGCTCGCTTTTCCGCTGGTGATCCTCGGCGTGATATTGGAATGGACGCTCGCCGCAAGCACGATCGGCAACGTGATCGTGTTTATAGGCGTATGCCTGTACGGGCTTTCTACCCTGTTCTGCCTGGTAACTTTGCCCGTTGAATTGAATGCTTCCCGCCGCGCCAAGGCAATGCTTGCGGATACCGGCATCCTCGTCACCAAGGAGGAGCGGAAAGCCGCGTCGAAAGTTCTGACCGCGGCGGCAATGACATATGTGGCGGCTTTGGTTACGTCGCTCCTGTACTTCTTGCGCTTCCTCCTGTATGTATTTCTCTTAACGGGCAGAAAAAGAAACAACTGATTTATGTCCGCAAGATACCGAAATTATAAAAGTTCGGCAGCCTGCGCTTATGCGCAGGCTGCCGAACTTCTTTATTTGTTTGCGTTATCAATATTTGACGACATCTACGTTTTTGATCACGATCTTGCTTTGCGGAACTTCAAAATCGACGTTGTACGAACCGCCGTCGACAAATTCGTCCTGAATGACGACGTCCTCCTTCATCTGCGTAAACTCTGCATCGTCTCCGAGCGTATCGACATAATCGCTGATGGCGGCGAGAAGATCGTCGAGAGCCGTTTTCGAATCTTCGTCGGCAAGTTCGCCGAATACGCAGTACCTGCTTTCGGAAGAACCGGAAGAAGCCGTAAAGATATAGAACAGGCTCGTGGTGCTGTTTTTGTAATATTCGCTCTGGCCGTACTTATCGCTGCTGCTCTGCTTATAAGTAACCAACGTACGTTCGCGGCTGCTCACGTAAGAATAGGTGCCGAGCGCGCCGTAGGTATTGGAAAGGCCGGTATCGTTGTCGATGCTGAATCCGTTGCCGGAAATTTCGCCGTGGAGACGGTTGGTCGCGGCGGTGCGTTCGGAATCCGACCATACGGTGATGTTTTTGAGAGTTACTTCGCCCGCGTCGTTCCTGGTAGCCGCGTCGTAATCGAGCGCGCGGAGATCTTCCATCACGTCGCCGTTTTCCATGTCGTCGTACGTATATCCGCCGCCGATCATGCGGTCGCTCTCTTTATAATCGTGAATGACCGTATTGTCGTAATAGCCCATATCGACGAGTTCGATATAATGCGCGACCGTCTGCGCGTACAGATCGCGGTACAACGTATATTCGAGGGTATACGTCTCTCCGTTAAAGGAAATTTCCATGGAAATTTTCGGGCGGTTGCTTTCGCAGGCCGCAAGCATAAACGCACAGCCGACGAGGAGCGCCGACGCCACGAACACGGAAAATAATTTTACCAGCTTTCCGCCGATTCTCTTTGCCATAAATCCTCCTGCAATGTCTATTCCGCGCGCCCGTTCAAAGGCTTCGCGGTGCAATTGATTTTTTGCGTATCACTTCGGAAAAATTCAATTCCGTTACCCTATTATTTT
>CALVXE010000010.1 GCA_944368795.1 uncultured Clostridia bacterium
AGCTGGTATATGCCGACCGGCGAAAAGTGCCCCAAATGCGGCAAGTACCTCGTCAAAAAAGGCAAACAGATCAAGTGTTCCGCGTGCGATTACGCGGCCGCCGCGCCCGAAGAGGAAAAGGACGAGGGCGCGCAAGAATAGAATGCTTTCCGGCAGCCGCACCGCGGCTGCCTTTTTTGGCAAAAGCGGGAGAATATTTTTGAAAACTTCGGAAAAAATCCTTGACATACGTTGCAGTTCGTTTTATAATACATTTAGCACTCTTTGATTCAGAGTGCTAAAACGAAAGCGGAGGCCGCATGGAAAAGAAGGTAACAGTCATCGGCGCGGGGCTTGCGGGCTGCGAGGCGGCGCATTATCTGGCGCGGCGGGGCATCGCCGTGCGGCTGTGCGATTGCAAGCCGAAAAAATTTACGCCCGCCCATTCCAGCGAAAAACTGGCGGAGCTGGTGTGCAGCAATTCCTTGAAGAGCAACGACGTATACGGAAACGCATGCGGGCTTTTGAAGGAAGAGATGCGCAGGCTCGGCTCTTTGGTGATCGCGGCGGCAGACGCGACGAAAGTTCCCGCGGGCGGGGCGCTCGCGGTGGACCGCGAGGCGTTTGCCTCTTACATTACCGACGCGGTGTGCGGAGATCCGAACATCGAATACGTATGCGAAGAGGCGAAAAGTATCCCGCAGGGGTACGCGATCGTGGCGACGGGGCCGCTGACGCTGGATTCTCTGGCGGAGGATATGCGCGCGAAGTTGGGCGGCGGCCTGTACTTTTACGACGCCGCGGCGCCCATCGTCTCTGCCGAGAGCGTCGATTTTTCCAAAACGTTTGTCGCGGACCGGTACGGGAAAGGGGAAGGCGATTACGTGAACTGCCCGATGAATCGGGAGGAGTACGAGGCCTTTGTGCGGGCGCTGGTTTCGGCCGAACGCGCCGTCGTGCACGAGTTCGACAAGCGGGACGTTTTCGAGGGGTGCATGCCCGTCGAGATCATGGCGTCGCGGGGGATCGATACGCTGCGTTTCGGCATGCTCAAACCGGTGGGGCTGTACGACGAAAACGGCAAGCGGCCGTATGCGGTGCTGCAGCTGCGCAAGGAGAATGCGGCGGGCACGGCGTTCAACTTGGTAGGGTTTCAGACCAATCTGAAGTTTTCCGAGCAGAAGCGCGTCTTTTCGATGATCCCCGCGCTGCAGGGAGCGGAATTTTTGCGCTACGGGGTAATGCACCGCAATACCTTTTTAAATTCGCCGCAGGTCCTCGGTTCCGATTATTCTCTCAAAGAGGACGGGACGGTATTTTTTGCCGGACAGATCACCGGCGTGGAAGGCTATGTGGAGAGTGCGGCGAGCGGGCTTTGGGCGGCGATCAACTGCGCCCGCAAACTGTGCGGAAAGGAGAGCTTTGCGGCCGACGGGCGCACGGTGATCGGCGCGCTGGCGGGGTATGTCTCTTCGCCGAACGCGGATTTTCAGCCGATGAACGCGAACTACGGCGTTTTGGCTCCCTTGGAAACGCCGGTGCGGGACAAGGCTTTGAAAAAGAGGATGTTTGCGGAACGCTCGCTTCAAATCATCGGCGAGATCGCGAAAGAGGCGCTCTGACCGCGCAGGCAGTGGCGGGTTCGATCGGTCTGCGGGCGTACAAACAATGTTCAATAAAGTTTAAAAAAAGAGGTGATACAGATGCCTGAATTCAGAGGTACAACGATATGCGCCGTCAAAAAGGACGGCAAGACGGCGATCGCCGGCGACGGACAGGTAACGATGGGCGAATCGGTCGTTTTCAAAAACAGCGCGGTGAAAGTGCGGCGCATTTACGGAGGAAAGGTCATTCTGGGCTTCGCGGGGTCCGTTTCGGATGCGTTTTCCCTTTCCGAACGGTTCGAAGGGATGCTGAACAAATTCTCGGGGAACCTGATGCGGTCCGCCGTGGAGCTTGCGGAGATGTGGCGCAATGACAAAATGGTCCGCAAGCTGGAAGCGATGATGATCGTTGCCGATAAGGATCAGCTTTTGATGCTCAGCGGCAGCGGCGAGGTGATCGAGCCGGACGGCGGCGTGTGCGCCATCGGCAGCGGCGGCAATTACGCTTTGGCGGCGGGCCGCGCGCTGATGCAGGAAACGGATTATTCCGCGGAAGAGATCGCGTATAAGGCTTTGAAGATCGCCAGCGAGATCTGCGTATATACCAACGACCACATTACGGTGGAAACGGTGTAAAAAGGTTCTCGCGTTTCTCGCGCAAAGGCGCTGCGAAACGCCGAGAGGAGAGGGAAAACCCGAACGGCTTTTCCCTCTGCGCGCGATATAATAAGGGCTTACAAAATTATAATCGCGCGCATTCACCCTTTCCGTGAGCCGAAAGCATTCGGCAACTTGGGTGCGCTTATTGAGAAGTGTGATTCTCAAACGCGCCAAAATTATTAAAAAGGGAATCGCGGATTTCTCTGCAAGCGGAGGCCTGCGAAGTCCTGCGAACGGAGGGCTTTGCCCTCGCCGTGCGATGGCGAAAAGCACACAAATTATAAAAGCACGGTTTTCCTGCAATTAAAAGAGGAGGAACTTTATGAATCATCTGTCTCCCAAACAGATCGTCAACGAACTGGATAAATATATCATCGGCCAGGATAAGGCCAAGCGCGCAGTGGCTATCGCTCTGCGCAACCGCTATCGGAGGAGCCAGCTTTCCGAAGCGGACAGGGAGGAGATCACTCCCAAAAACATCATCATGAAGGGGCCCACGGGCGTGGGAAAAACGGAGATCGCCCGCAGGCTCGCAAAACTCGTGAAGGCGCCCTTCATCAAGGTGGAGGCGACCAAGTACACCGAAGTCGGATACGTCGGGCGCGACGTGGAGAGCATGATCCGCGACCTCGTAGAGTGCTCGATCCGCCTTGTCCGCGAGGAAAAGATGAAGGAGGTCGCCGTAAAGGCGGAAGGAATCGCCGAAAAGAAGATCGTTTCCGTGCTGTCGGATATGAAAAAGTCCGAACGCGGAGAGATGGCGAAAGACGTGTTCGACGCGAAACTGCTGGAAGATCTGCGCGCGGGCAAGTTCGACGATACGCAGATCGAGATCGAGATCATCGACGCGCCCAAGAGCATGGAGATCGTTCCCGGCGGGGCGGAGATCAATATCGGCAGTATTTTCGGAGATATGCTCCCCAAAAAGAAAAAACGCCGCAAAATGTCTGTAAAGCAGGCAATGCAGCAGATCATAAACGAGGAATCGGAAAAGCTGATCGACGACGATTCGGTCAATGCCGAGGGGCTTGCCCGCGCGGAAGAGCAGGGCATCATCTTCATCGACGAGATCGATAAGATCGCCGGCAAGGCGAACCGCGGCGGCGCGGACGTCTCCCGCGAAGGGGTGCAGAGGGATATCCTGCCCATCGTGGAAGGATGCACGGTAATGACCAAGTACGGCGCCGTGAAGACGGATTTCATCCTCTTTATCGCGGCGGGCGCCTTCCATATTTCCAAGGTGGAGGATCTGATCCCCGAATTGCAGGGCCGTTTTCCCATCAACGTAGAGCTGGAAAGCCTGACCAAGGAAGATTTTGTGAAGATTTTGACGCAGCCGCAGAACGCGATCACTTCGCAGTACGGAAAATTGTTGGGCGTAGACAATATCGACCTGCATTTTACCGACGATGCGATCGAGGAGATCGCATCCATTTCGGAGGATATGAACGCGACCAGCGAAGATATCGGCGCGCGCCGCCTGCACACCGTTATGGAATATCTGCTGGAAGATATCTCTTTCAATGCGGGAGGGGATTACCCGACCGTAACCGTTACCATCGATAAGAAGTACGTGGAAGAGCACCTCGAAAGCATGATCAAAAACCGCGATTTGAAGAAATACGTGCTGTGATTTTGTTCTCACTTTTTGTTTTGGGCGAACAAAACAAAAAGTCGGGATTTGAGGGCTCTGCCCTCTGCGGCGCGCCCTTTTTAGGGCACACCATAGTGCGCGCGCCGCATTCACCCGCTTGAGGTCGCAGGTATGCGACAAATTGGGTGCGCTTATCCAAAATTGCGATTTTGGATAAGCGCAGAAATTATTTAATAAAAAATTGAAAAAGCCGAAATCACACTTTTGGCTTTTTCCCCGATTTGCCGCAGGCTTACGGAAGAGATGAAGTTACGGCATTAAAAATAAGGGTGCCCTTATATATGCCGTAACGAGGGGAAAACCGTTCGGGTTTCCCCTGAAACTCACGGAAATTTCTTTTGTCAGCTCAAAAGAAATTTCGTGAACAAACAGGAGGAGTTTCTATGATCAATATACCCAAAGGCACGAAAGACGTGCTCCCTTCCGACGCTTACAAATGGCATTTTGTGGAAAATACGGCGAGGCGTATCGCCGCTCTGTACAATTTAAAGGAGATACGTACCCCCGTTTTTGAGCACACGGAGCTGTTTTTGCGCGGCGTGGGCGATACAACGGACATCGTAAACAAGGAGATGTATACCTTTCTCGACAAGGGAGAGCGGTCGATCACTTTAAAGCCGGAGGGGACGGCGGGCGTCGTGCGGTCGTTTATCGAAAACGGGCTTGCGGGGGGCGTGCTGCCGCTGAAAATGTATTATATTACGCCCGTATTCCGTTACGAGCGGCCGCAGGCGGGGAGACTGCGCGAACACCACCAGTTCGGCGTTGAACTGTTCGGCGGCAAAGGCCCCGAAACGGACGCCGAAGTGATCCTCCTCGCGCGCGATTATATCTGGGCGCTGGGCGTGGAGAATGTGGAACTCAACCTCAATTCCATCGGCTGCAAACACTGCCGCCCCAAATTCAACGAGGCGCTGAAAGAATATCTGCGGCCGCACCTTTCGGAAATGTGCCCCACCTGCAACGCGCGGTTCGAAAAGAACCCGCTGCGCATTCTCGACTGCAAAGAGGAGACGTGTTCGAAGATCAACGCCGGTGCGCCCAAGACGGCAGATTTCCTGTGCGACGAGTGCCGCGAACATTTCGAAAAGCTCAAAGCGATCCTCGATTCGTGCGGCGTGCGGTATACGGTCAATCCGAAACTCGTGCGGGGCCTGGATTATTACTCCAAAACGGTGTTTGAATTTATTTCGACCGATATCGGTTCGCAGGGCACGGTCCTCGGCGGAGGACGGTACGATACCCTCATCGAGAATCTGGGCGGGCCTTCGGTGCCCGCGGTGGGCTTCGGCAGCGGCATCGAGCGAATGCTGCTCGTACTGGAAAATACGGGCAAGACCATCCCGCAGGAGCCGCCTCTCGGCGCGTACGTCGCGGGGCTGGACGAAGAGGGAAGAAGGGCCGCGTTCGCCCTTGCAAACGAATTGCGCGGGGAGGGCGTTTCGGCGGATACCGACCATGCTTCCCGTTCGGTGAAGGCGCAGTTCAAATATGCGGGGAAGATCGGCGCGCGCTTCGTCGTGGTGATCGGCTCGGACGAATTGAGGAGCGGCGAATATACCGTAAAAGATATGGCTGATTCTTCGTCCGTAAGCATCGAAGCGGGGAAAGTCGCGGCCTATCTGAAAGAGAAACTGCAATGAAAGAGGTCGCGCTCGTCGTAAAAACGGCGGGAAAGATCGCCGTTTTGCAGATCGAAAAGCGCCCCGAATGCGAAGGCTGCAAGATTTGCGCCTTTAAAGAGGGCAAGAGCCGCGTTAAGGTAAAGGCGCTGAACACGGCCGGGGCAAGGACGGGCGACAGGGTGATCGTCAGCGCGGAAAAGGACAACCGCGCGCTCGCTTCGCTGATCGTTTACGGCATCCCCGTGCTTTTGGCGTGCGCGGGCGTGCTGATAGGGGCGCTCTGCTTCGAGCGCGAAATTTTCATCGCGCTTTTATGTTTGGCGGGGCTGGCCGCGGGGTTTGCGGCGGTGTACGTCCTGGACAGGATTTTTTCGAAATCGCGCGGCTTCGGAATGGAAGTCGTCGAAATACTGCATACTGATAGCGAAAATTCGCTTACCGAGGAGGAGAAAAATGGTAAAGATCTTTGACGCGGCGGCTTTTAAGGCCGCAATGGAAGAAAAAAAGACGCTCGTCGTCGATTTTTGGGCGACCTGGTGCGGCCCCTGCCGCATGCTCGCGCCGGTTATGGACAAGCTTTCGGAAGAGTATGAAGGCAATGCGGAGTTTGTAAAAATCGACGTGGATGAGAATCCGGACCTTGCGCGGGAGTATTCGATCATGAGCATTCCTTGCGTGATGGTATTCAAAAACGGGGAACTTGCGGGCAAAAACGTAGGATTCGCGCCGCAGGCCGCGATGAAAGAGTTTATCGATAAATATATCTGACGTATCCGATTACGCCGGAAGGGGAGCGCTTTACGCGCTCCCTTTTTTACGGCCTTTTTGCTGCGGCGCGGATGTGCGGTTAAAATTATTACAACTGTTACAAAAAGTTTACATTGAGCCGGGAGGGGAAGACTTTCTTTATGCTGCGGCATATGCTATACTGTTGCCGGGAGGAGTCTATGGAAAAAAATATCATCGCAAAGCGCCGGAACCCGGCCTTATATTTTATATGCGGCGCGGTCATTTGTATTCTGAGCGTCGGGATATTTTCGCTTCTTGCCTATCAAATCGGAGAAGGCGAAGCTGATGTGCAGACGTATATTTTTTTGGCGATAGCGGCGCTTGTTCTTGCGGGCGGCGTATACTTGGTCGTTTACGGTATCAGGGTCGCACGCGCTCCTTCGGTATTGATCTATACGGAAAGGGAAACGGTGTATCTCTTTTCCGATTGGAAGTGGGTCAGCGCGAAAAAGAACGAAGTGGAAAATATCGGTATTTGGGAGAATCAAAACCGTTTTCGCAGCTTTAATGTCGGGGCTCTGCAGTGGAACAGGACGCTGCAGCTGCGCATCCGAGGACGCGAGCTGATCGTGCGGGAACTTGTCAACGCGGAGGAGGCTATGAAAAAATTGATGGAGTGGGCAAAGTCTGTTTGAGCATATTCTTTCGGAAATGCGGATGATCGCCGGCATTATAGAGAGTATGAGCGTCTGCGATCATCGCCAGAGAAGAAGGAGAAGGCCGATCGGAACGGCTGAAGCGCGATGCCGAAAACGAGCATGATTTTTATATATCTTCTTGACGGGAAGGGGCCCCTGTGTTATACTGTTTTACACAGGGGCTTTTTGTCGGAAAAGACGGACGGAAGGTTTCAGAATTTTTCGGAGTAATATGAAAAGACGTAAAATTCGGGAGGAAATGTATGAAAAAGAAAGTTCTGGCGGTTTTTTTGACGGCATTGCTGTGTACGGCGTGTGCGGCGCTGCCGGCTGCCTGCGGGAACGGGCAGAAAGAGGACAATGGGCAGGTTTGGACGTTCGATGCGGCATACGCCCAGGCACAGGAGCTGGGATATGCGGGAACGCTCGAAGAATTTATTGCGCAGATATCGGGCGAAGACGGAGCGGACGGTAAGGACGGAGTGGGCATCGAAAGTGTCCGTGTGGACGAAAACGACGATTTAATTATAATGTTGACGAGCGGGAGCGAAGTGAATTGCGGCAAAGTGCGCGGCGAACAAGGCCCGCAGGGCGAACAAGGTCCGCAGGGCGAGCAGGGTCCGCAGGGTGAAAAAGGCCCGCAGGGTGAAAAAGGCCCGCAGGGTGAAAAAGGCCCGCAGGGCGAGCAGGGCGTTTCGGTGAGCGAAGCGGAGGTCAACGAAAGGGGCGAACTTATATTGATTCTTTCGGACGGAAGCAAACTCAATTGCGGAAAGGTAACGGGCGCAGACGGAAAGGGCGTCGAAAGCGCGTATTACAACGAAAACGGCGAACTGGTGCTCGTTCTCGAGGACGGCAGGGAAGTCGTCGTAGGCAAAGTAAACGCCTGCGAGCATACATATTCCGCATGGACGGTGGGTGAAGAGGCGACGTGCGAGTCGATCGGCTACAAATACAGTACATGCGAAACCTGCGGAGATGTAAAATACGAGTTTATTCCCGCAAAGGGGCATGTTTGGGGAGATGCGGAAATACTGACGATGCCTTCGTGTGCGGCGGGTGAAACTGTATATACCTGTACCGTTTGCGGGCTGATGCGCTCGGAAGAGATCCCCGCGACGGGGGAACACATTTTCGGAACGGACGGTGCGTGCGAGATTTGCGGCGAACGCAGGACGAGCGAAGGGCTCTCTTATAAATTGCGGGAAAACTCGTATTATGAACTTACGGGTACGGGGTCGTGCAAAGATTCTTATATCGTCGTGCCCGCCGAATATAAAGGGCTTCCCGTAAAGACGGTGGGAGTGGGCGCGTTCGAGCAGAAAAATTTAGGGGGGTTGATTTTGCCCGAAGGCGTCGAGAGCATCGGCGAAGGCGCTTTTTATGCGTGTTCTATTGCGGACGGCCTCGTATTGCCGGACAGCGTGGAAAGCGTCGGTGCGTCTGCTTTTTCGTCGTGTGAGCTTCCGGGCCTGACGATCGGAAGCGGCTTGCGGGAAATCGGCGAAAACGCTTTTATCAGGATAGAGTTGGAGCACATTTCCGTGCACGGAGAAAACTCATATTATACCGTTATCGAAAACTGCCTTATCGAGAGGGAGAGCGGTACCCTTATTTGGGGCAAAAACGCCGGCGTGATCCCCGAAGGGGTGAAGACGATCGTTTCGTTGTCTTTTGACGGAAGCGACGAATTGATCGAAATGACCGTACCGGACAGCGTGGAGAGCCTCGGAACGGATTTCTTCTACGGTTGCGGCAATCTGTACAGCTTGAAGATCGGCAGCGGCGTGAAGAGTATCGGCGCGAATGCGTTTGCCGACTGTTCGAATCTCCGCAAAGTAATTCTAGGCAGCGGCATTGAAAGTATCGGGGAAGGCGCGTTTGAAAACTGCACGTATCTTTGGGAGATCTGTAACTTATCGCCGCTTCCGATTGCGGCGGGCGAGGCGACATACGGCAGTGTGGCAAAGTATGCGAAAAATGTCTATACTCCCGCGCAGGGCGAGGCAAAGATGACTTTTACGGAGGAAGGGTTTGTCTTTTACGGCGGCGAGACGGAGGGGTATAGTTTGATCGGTTACTGCGGGCAGGCAAAAGCGCTTGCTTTGCCGCAGGATTTTGAAGGGCAGAGCTATTCGGTGGCGGATCGGGCGTTCTACGGGCGCAGCGATCTGACGGGAGAACTGATTATTGGCGACGGAGTTGTCCGGATCGGAGAATCGGCGTTTGAAGGCTGTACCGGCATCGGCGGCATTACGATCGGTTCAGGGCTGAAAAGTATCGGCGATCGCGCTTTTTACGGCTGTTCGGCGTTGACAGCGGAACTTGCGCTTGCGAGCGGCACGGAGAGTATCGGAGCATATGCGTTTGCGAAGACGAATATCAAGAGCGTTTTTGCGGGGATCGGTCTGACGACGGTCGGGGAGTTTGCCTTCGAATCCTGTCCTCTTTATTTTGTTTATTATGAAGGGAGTGAAGAGCAATGGAATGAGATTGCAATCGAAGCGGGGAACGAATGGTTTACGAGCGTGCCGCGCTATTATAACCGGGAGATCGCTTGATAGAAGGAAAGATAACAAGAGGGCGGCGCGCAAAATTTTTGCGCGCCGCCCTCTTTTCCTTGAAAAATCCCGAAATTTGCGCTATAATGGACGGGTAAATAAAAAACGACGGAGAAAATGCAATGATCGACCTGACTACCATTAAAAATGCCGACAAAGAAGTGTACGAGGCGATGAACCTCGAACTTTCGCGCCAAAGGAACAACATCGAACTGATTGCGAGCGAAAATTTCGTTTCCCCCGCGGTGATGGCGGCGGTGGGTTCGCACCTCACCAACAAATATGCCGAAGGACTGCCCGGCAAACGCTATTACGGCGGCTGCCAGTACGTCGATATCGTCGAAAATCTCGCCATCGAACGCTGCAAACAGCTGTTCGGGTGCGACCATGCCAACGTACAGCCGCACAGCGGCGCGCAGGCGAATACGGCGGTGTATTTTGCGCTGCTGACGCCCGGCGATACGATCTTGGGCATGAACCTTTCGCACGGCGGCCACCTCACGCACGGTTCGCCCGTCAACTTTTCGGGCAAATATTTCAAGATCGTGCCCTACGGCGTTTCCAAAGAGGATGAGCGCATCGATTATGCGGAATTGGAAAAGCTGGCTATTGAAAACAAGCCGAAGATGATCGTTGCTGGCGCGAGCGCCTATCCGCGCATCATCGACTTCCCCCGCCTGCGCGAGATCGCGGACAAAGTAGGGGCGTACCTGATGGTCGACATCGCGCACATCGCGGGGCTCGTTGCGGCGGGGCTGCACCCTTCCCCCGTGCCGTACGCCGATATCGTTACGACGACCACGCACAAGACCTTGCGCGGACCGCGCGGCGGCGTCATCATGTGCAAAGAACAGTACGCGAAGGCGATTGATAAGGCGGTGTTCCCCGGCATGCAGGGCGGCCCGCTCATGCACGTGATCGCGGGCAAGGCGGTGGCGTTTAAAGAGGCGCTTTCCCCTGAATTTAAGGAATACCAGAAGCAGGTCGTTAAAAACGCGGCGGCAATGGCGGACGAATTTACGAAATGCGGCGTGCGCCTCGTTTCGGGCGGCACGGACAACCATCTGATGCTCGTCGATCTGCGCGACAAGAATATGACGGGAAAAGAACTGGAAAAAATGCTCGACGAAGTGAACATCACCGTCAACAAGAATACCATTCCTTTCGAAGAGACCAGCCCGTTCATCACGAGCGGCATCCGTATCGGCACGCCGAGCATCACGTCGCGCGGGTTCAAAGAAGAGGACGCGCGGCAGATCGCCCGCCTGATCTCCAAGATCATTGCCGAAAAAGAGGGCGCGTTCGACTATGTGCGCGCGGAAGTGAAAAAACTCTGCGAAAAGTATCCGCTGTACGCGAACGATATTTTATAATTTTTTATTCCCGAAAAACTGAGGGAAAGGATACCTTTAAAAGGAAAAGGGATTCTGCGGAGCGACTCTCCCGAAAGCGTTAAACGCCTTCGGGAGAGTTTTTTGTAAGGGGCGGAGCGGTCGTGCTTTGCGGGCGGATCGAGGGATGATTTTTACAGTTTTTTTATTTTTGCGAAAGGAGTATTACGAACGCGGAAAGCCGAAAAACAAAAAATATAGAAAATTTTTAAAAAACCCCCTTGACAAATGCCGAAAAATAGAGTATGATAAGGATAGGTAAAGGTTTACCTATCCTATTTGCGGAAGTTGAAACGGAATGGCTGTTACAATCAAAGACATTGCAAAACATACGGGACTTTCGATCAAAACGGTCTCAAACGTTCTGCATCATAAGCCGTATTACTCGAAGGAAACGGAAGAGAAAGTATTGGAGGCGGTGGAAAAGTACGGCTACATCGCTAATGCGAATGCCGCGGCACTGCGCAGTGCGCGCGACAAAAATGTGGCTATTATTTTTGACGATATGACCAACCCTTTCTATTTTATCATGACTGACCGCATTGCGGGCAGATTGAAAAACGGAGGGGTTGACGCCACCATTTATTCCACCTATGGCAGAAGCGGTATTGTCGATCGCCAGCTTGCCGAAAAGATTCTTTCCGGTAAGACAGACGCCATCGTATCGATGATTGCTTTTGGCGAAGACGCGTGCCGCTTGGTGCACAGACGGGGGGTGCCCGCAGTGCTATTGGGCCGCGACGGAACGCAAGACGGGATCGAAAGTTTGTTTGCGGACGACGAGCAGGGCGGATACATGGCGACGAAGCATCTCATCGAACGGGGCCACCGCAGGATCATATATTTGGGCGCGGCGAAAGGTCTTGACGTAAGCGAACGGCGCGCCGGCGGGTACCGCCGCGCGTTGGAAGAGGCGGGAATCGAGCCCGACGAATCGCTGATCGTACAGTATCGGGAATTCGACCGCACGTTGCAGAAAAATATGGATCTGTTTATGGAGTATCTGTACGGCAGCGGGGCTACCGCTGTGTTCGCATTCAACGATAACTTTGCTTACCGCATCATGCGCCGTTTGGACGCAATCGGGAAAAACGTGCCGCAGGATTTCGCCGTCGTCGGGTACGATAATTTACAGGACTACCTCAAACTTCCGCTTTGGCTTACGACGGTCGGCGTGGATTTTTTGAGGATGGCAAACGCTGCGACCGACTATGTTTTGGCAAAAATCAAGGGCGAAGACGTACATCTTGCACAGTTCTGTTCACGGCAGGAGCCCTTTCTCGTGCGAGGACGCTCTACCTGAGCCGATGCGTTCTGCTGTATACGATGTATGATTTTAGGGCATTGCGGAAAATGCCCGGTTTTCTTCGCATAGGTAAACGTTTACCCTATGTTTGTAATAGATTTTAGCAAAAATCTGCTCGTCGCAGAGAATAAAATACGGAGGTAAATGTATGAAGGCAAGGGGATTTTTTCGGATCCTGACGGCTGTGCTGTGCGCCCTGTTGGGGTGCTCGCTTGTGTTGAGCGGATGTTCTTCGTCCGGTTCGGAGGAAGAGACGTACGGCGCGCCGCAGATTGTACAGGAAAGTTATTATTTCGACCTGAACGATCCGGAAAATATAACGGTGGAGGCAGATCTTGACGGAGCGTCGCTTACAGCGCTGAACGTGAACGGGGAAGCGCTGGAACGGGGAACGGATTACAACTGTTCGCAGGGCACGATCACTATCTATGCTGCATACCTTTCACAATATGAAACGGGTGAATCGATCACATTTGAAGCGGTAACTGCGGGCGGCAGCGCGACGTTTACCGTGTTTATCACAGCGTATACGGATCCGGACGGCGACGACGGATATGCGCCGTCGATCGATATTTCAGGTGTCAGCGATACGGTCGTTTCCATCGATTTCAGTGCGGACGAATATTATGAGCCGGACAGGATGGACGTGGATATCGACGACGAGAACGGCCAATTGTTTTATCGTTTCGACGAGGCAGAGACGAGTACGTCTTTCAATTCGGAGCTTTCGTTCAACCGCGTCAGCGTTTCGATGACGGGCGTTACGATCGATGATGACGGCGGATATCTTTGCGGAGCGGTCGAATTTGACGGAAAAACAGGACATATACAGCTCAATAATCTGTTTACGGACGAATCGCAAATCCTTCCTACGACGTTTTTGCACCCTGCTTTTTCACAGTTGAGCGTGAGTTTTTGGTTCCTTGCGGAGGATACACAAAGCACTCAGATTTTGTATGAACAGGGGAGTGCGTTGCGCGGTGTAGCGATTGGTCTGCGCGACGGGGCGCTGGTTGCCGCCGTGCGCGCGAGCGAGACGGAGGACAGCGACAGCAAATCGGAGAGCTATCTGGTCGGCGAACAGGTTTCGGAAGGCTGGAACCACGTCGCGCTGGTATTCGACGGAACAACGCAGACGGCAATGCTGTATGTGAACGGGATCGTCCATGCGAGCGAAACGGGGATCGGCAGCTATATCGCGCAAGTGCTGGATTCTTCCGGCCTCGGTTCGCAGGCGGGGGAATCGAATGCGCTCGGCTGGAATAACTGTTATTATAAAGGAAAGATGGACGAACTGAAGATTTTTAATACGGCGATCGAAGCGCGGCCGTTTGTGGAAGAAGATACGGTTTATTTGCAGAGCGCGGCGCAGAAAAATTATTATCTCACGCAGAATCTTGCGAGCGAATGTTTAGCCGAGCCTTATCTGCGCGGATGGGTAAAGGAAGCGGGAGCGGCCGATACCGACGGAGTGAGTTTCCGGCTGACGGGAACAAACAAATACATCGTATGTGAAGAAGGCGTGCTGTCTGTGCGCGAGCTTACCGGCGCGCGCGATAAGGTAAACGCGACGTTCTTTTCTTACCGCGGGCTGCAAGTGCCGAACTGGGGCGGAGCGGACGCCGACTCCTTCCACAGCTATAAACCGCAGGGAAGCAATCTTTACCTGACGATCGGCGAGGACGGGAGCCTGACGTTATCCAACCCCGAAACGGAAGAAGAAATGCTGCGCGCCACGTTTATGGATACGGGAGACAATACCTCGACGAACGGCATACGCGGAGCAATATATTACCCGAGTTATGCGCTGAACGCACCGCAGTTCTGGAAATGGTACGACGGCGAAATTATCGAGCAGGAAATGGATTATGCCGCAAGCATAGGCATCAACGCCTTCCGCATTTGGGTAAGTTACGAATACTGGCTGGAAGATTCCGCGCATTTCAAAGCCGCGTTCGACGATTTCTTGAAGCGCGCGGACGAACACGGCATCGTGATCCTCGTTTCTCTGTTCGAAGGGTGCGGCAACGCCAACGAATACGGCGGCGTAAACACATGGAGCCGCTCGTATGCGGGGAATCAGACTTCCGGCTACGCGATAACCAGCCCTTCGCCCGCCGTTTTAAACGACGAATCGCGTTGGTTCGAGCCTCTTACCTTTGTGGAATGGTTCCTCTCTTATTATAAAAATGACAGCCGCCTGATGGGAATCGAGAGCATGAACGAGCCTTGGAATACCGATTATGCCAACCGTTCCGAATTTGCGAAATATATCACGGAATATATGGTCGCGAACGGCGGCACAGTCCCCATCAGCTTGGGTACGGCGCCTTCCGATGCGATCACTATTGAGTATTCCGTGCGTGCAGGTGTCGGGCTGATACAGTATCACGATAACTTCCCTGCGAGCGGCGGACAGTTCGCGCGGTGGGCGCAGCGCCGCATCGAGATCGGCAGAAGGGCGAACCTGCCCGTCTATTGCACGGAAGTGCAGTGGGTGGGAGGCGTGGACGTGGGCGGAACCAATTACACGCCCCTCTATTATACGCTCGCGCCGACCTGCAATGAACTGATGGAAACGAGCTCCTGGTCGCCCTTCTATTGGACGCTGATGGTGCACCCCTGCTATTTGCCGAACAACCGGCAGTACGAATTGTGGAACGGGCTTTTCTATGCGGACGGAACGGTATATTCCTTGCAGGATATCGCCGCCGTCGCGCCGGAAGCGGATATTTCGCAGTTTACGCAGCGCACCGAGAACACAGATCCGTATGACGAAGGCGCGTTCGAATATACCAACCTTTTCAGCGATACCTTTATGGATGCGCACGCCTATAAATGGACGGCGGAAGAGGGGGATTGGTCGGCGGAAGAAAAGGTATATTCCGGGAGCGGGCTGACTCTCGCAAACGCGACGGCATTTTCTCATTTTACGGCGAACTTTACCGTGGAAACGGAGGGAAGTGCCGGTATCGTATTCCGCTGCGGAGAAAACGGATATTACAGCGTAAAGGTCGACGCCGAAAACGGGACTCTCGGTATATACAAGACAACGGGGACACAGACACAGACGCTTGCTTCCGTCTCCGCCGAGATCGTCGGCACGGTTACGGTGTATGTGCGGGCGGCAGGAGGGGATATTTCCGCCTCCGTCGGCGAAGCGGAAACGAGCGCGTACGACGAGACTTTCCGCAGAGGGCAGATCGGTTTTATTGCCGACGACGCGGCGACCTATTCATACGTTTCCGTCGCCGAAGCCGAACAGCCGGAAACGCTTACTCTCAGCGGCACGATCACGGGGTTCGACGGTTCGCTGCTCTCCGGTAAAAAAGTCGTCGTTACGGCGGACGGGAAAGAATACTTCGGCACGTCGGACGAATACGGCGCGTATACCGTCGAAGGCGTTCCGGCGGCGGCCGTAACGGTTATGGTGGAGGGCAGCTCGTATTTGCAGCAACTTGATCTTTCTTCGCTCGGAGGGTATTCGTATACGCTGGATATTTCGCTCGGCTCGGGCACGGTTACGATCGAAGGGGAACTGAAAGATATCAACGGCCCTCTGACAGGCGTTTCCGTAACGCTGAACGGCGCGGAAGGAGAGATCGCTTCCGAAATGCAGATCATGGAGGACGGCTCGTTTACCCTTTCGTTCGAATATGAAGACGTTCCGTCGGACGGGATGACCGTCCTGTTCGCGAAGGAAGGGTACGAGAGTATTGCAAAGGAATACACCGTCGCGCAAATCGTCGATTCTTCAATGGATATGGGCACGGTGTTTATGCCTCTCGTTTACGAATATATCGGCACGATGGAGACCTTTTCCGAAGCTACACAGGAACAATATCCCGTAAGCACGTTCAGCGGCTATATGACGCGCGGAGAATCCGCTTTGCTGTTTAAGTTCGTGAGCGACTCCGATTCTTTCCTGTCGCTTACTTCCAAAGACGTGCATCTCGAACTCGGCTTGAATACGGGCAGCGCCGCCGCTTCCCGCGTAAAGGGCGACTTCCTCATCAACTTGTTCCCCGACGGGCGCGTTACGTTGCAGGACGTCTATTCGAATGCCTATGCGAGCGGCGCCGATTCGTCCGTCGCACTCGGATATATCGAGCGCACCGATACGGTCGAAGACGGAAAGTACACCATCTGTCTCGCGATCGATATACGGTTCTTCACCTGTTACCAAACTTGCTATTTTACCGAAATCGGCAACAGCATCGGCGTGAACTTCGGTATGCAGACGAGCGTTTCGATCGCAGGAGAAGGGAACGGCTCGGGATTTTTGCGGCATATTTACGAAGGGACGCGGCGCATAGCTGTTACCACCGACTATATCCGTTTGGATAAAGAAAACACCGTTACGCTCGGCTCTACGCACGCCTGACGCAACGCAAAAACGCGGCCCGCGGAAAAATTTGCGGGCCGCATGTAAAAAAGGGTATTGCAGCTGCAATACCCTTTTCGGTTTTAATATGAATTTCTCGGCGTGTTTTGAGAAAGCGAAAGATAAAATTTATTAAAAGTATGTTTTACCGATTTTTCAAATTATATTTTGTTTAGTCCAATTTTTTGGAATAGCTGATATTTTAAATTTTTTCTTGTAAAATATCAGTTAAGTTGTTTGTGCCGCGGGCTTAGAACAAAATAAAATATTAAAAGAAGAGGTATAAAATGAAATCATTGCTTGAAGAACTTTTGGGAGACAAAATCGACATGTACGAAGAGCACATGAGCGCAGAGGCGATAAAACTGCGCGACATCGCATTGGAAAGGGAGAAAGAGCTGATTGCCTGCTTCAAAAACGACGATCGGCTGCAAAAGGCCTTTGACGTATATGACGAGGCGCAGGGCGATTTGATCGCGCAGGGAGAGACGGATCAGTTTATCGCAGGATTTAAACAGGGGCTTCTTCTCGGCGCGGAAGTTTTTTGGGAAAAGAAAGACAAATGATTTGACAATTCCGCGCGGGAGTATTATAATACAGACAATTGAAACGATTCTTTGGGGCGGGGCGAAATTCCCCACCGGCAGTAACAGTCTGCGAAAGGCGCGAGCCTCCGAACGGGTGCAATTCCCGTACCGACGGTATAGTCCGGAAAGGAAAAGGATGTTTTGAGATGCGCACGCGCGGGATCTGCCGCGCGCCGTACGGTTTCAAAATTTTGCCCCGCATGTCTGCGGGGTTTTCTTTTGCCCCCGAAGCGATTTACGGGCCGCGCCGCCGCGCGGGATCCGTGCTTCGGGGCGTTTTTTAAGTTTTTCCGAAGGGTCGCACGCTCTGCGCGGGAATTTTTTCTCCCGCGGCCGAGCGGAAAAAGTCTGTATGCGAGGTGTAAGTATGGAAGACAAGATCGTCAAAGCGGAAGAAAAGCGGCCCGCCGCCGCGCCTGCGGCCGGCGAAGTCGGGAAATGCCCGAACTGCGGCGGGAAAATGAAAAAGGACGAAAACGGCGAATACGTGTGCCCGTATTGCGATACGCGCGTTGCGGACGAACGTACGCGGGAGAAAAATGTGCCTGCCGAAAAACGGAGGGGGAAGGCATACTTTACGGCTTCCCGCATCGCCAAGATCGCCATGCTGGCGGCGTTGGCGTACGTCGTTACCTTTTTCGAATTTCCTATTTTCCCAGCCACTCCTTATTTGCAGCTGGATTTTTCCAATGTGTTCGTGCTGTTGGGCGGATTTATGTACGGCCCTTTGGCGGCGATCCTCATTAGCGGCGTAAAAGAACTGCTTTCCCTGCTGGATACGAGCACGGGCGGGGTCGGGGAGATTGCCAATTTTCTGCTGACGTTCAGTTTCGTCATCCTGCCGACCCTCGTATACCGCTTCAAAAAAGGGCTGCCCACCGTGATCGCCACGCTGGCGGCAGGAATCGTGCTGCTCGTTGCGGCGGGGCTGCTCGTGAACCGCTACATCAACTTCCCCCTGTACATGCAGGGTTCGGCGGCTTCGGTGTTTCAGGCGGTGTGGTGGTACATCGTCCTGTTCAACCTCATCAAAGGGGTCGCGGTGAGTTTGATCACGATCCTGCTGTACAAGAGAATTTCGCGGCTATTCGATAAGTTTTAATTGCAAAACGAGCGAGGATATATTATAATAGAAGAGGAATCCGCCCCGGGGCGGATACCTCTTTTCTTTTTTGCGGAGGGAGCATGATCACTTCGAACGAGCGGCAGACAATCGAATTTGCGCGCGAATACGCGAAGACGCTGCGCCCCGGCGACGTCGTTCTCCTGAAAGGAGAAATGGGCGCGGGGAAAACGATGTTTGCCAAGGGGATCGCCGAAGGGCTCGGCATTGCCGACGAGATCACGAGCCCGACCTATGCTTATATGAACGACTACGGCGGAAAGCTGTATCATTTCGACTGCTACCGCCTCAAAAACGGCGCCCAGGCGGAAGCGCTGGGGCTGTGCGACTATTTTTATGCGGACGGCGTCTGCGTCGTCGAATGGGCGGAAAACATTGCCGACGTTTTGCCGGACGGGTGCAAGGTCGTCGAGATCGTAAAGCGCGGGGAAACGGAGAGGGAGATCGTATGCCGATGAAAAATTATCTCGCGATCGATACTTCCAACGAGTATCTGACCGTGATCGCCTGCAACAACGGAAAGAGAACTGTCCTGTTCGAAGAAAACTGCGCGGCGCAGCACTCCGTGCGGCTGATGGGCGCGGTCGACCGCGTTTTGAAGGAGGCGGGGCTTGCCCCCGCGGAATGCGGCTTTTTTTGCGCGGTAACCGGGCCCGGTTCGTTTACGGGCATCCGCATCGGCATTTCCGCGGCGAAGGGGTTCTGCGCCGCGCTCGCAAAGCCGGCGCTCGGCATAACAACTTTCGAAACGCTCGCATATAATACAGAGAAAAAAGCGCTTGCCGCCGTTCCGGCGGGGCGCGGCTTCTATTACGTGTGCGGATTTGCGGAGGATAAATCCGTACTCCTGCCGCCGCGCTTCGTCGGCGGGGAGGAGCTTGCGAAGCTCGCCGGGGAATACGAAGTCGTGGCGCATGCGCCGATGCCGGTCCCTTATACGAGGGCGGATCCCGCCGCGGGGCTTGCGGCCGCCGCCGAGGCGGCGGGCGAAGAGCGCTTGGGGGATATTGCCGCGCTGTACGTCCGCAAGAGCCAGGCGGAAGAGGAACGCGCCGCCCGCATGGAAAGGGGGCAGCAATGATCTTGCGCAAATGGACGTACGAGGATATTCTCGCGATCGCGGCGCTCGAAAAGGAATGCTTTTCCGATCCGTGGACGTACGAGATGCTGGCCGATTCCTTTTTCAACGAAAACGTGCGCGCTTTGGCGGCGGAAGAGGGCGGCAAAGTGATCGGCTACGGGTTTGCCGTTTGCGCGGGGGAGGACGCGGACCTTGCGAATATCGCCGTTGCGGCGGCGTACAGGCGCAGGGGCGTTGCCGGTCAGATCCTGCGCGGGCTGGAAAACGAGGCTGCGCAGCAGGGCGCAAAGAGGATGTTTTTAGAGGTGCGCGTTTCCAACGCGCCGGCGATGCGCCTGTATCTGAAAGAGGGATACGTCGGAAGATACGCCCGTCCGCGCTATTATGCCGACGGCGAGGACGCGCTCGTCATGGAAAAAGAACTGTAAACCGTCCGCTTCGGCGGGCGCGCGGAGGTGCGCTATTTTATTCGAGAGGGAAGGACTTTCTCTCTTGCGGGAAGGGGACGGGCCGGACCTCGTTCTGCTGCACGGCTATCTTTCCTGCAAGGAGAGCTTTTACTTTCAGATAAAATATTTTTCGAAATATTACAGGGTAACCGCCTTCGATTTTCGGGGCATGGGGCACAGCGCCCCCCTCGAAGAGGCGTGGTCGGTCGGAGATTACGCCGCCGAAACGCGGAGGCTGCTGTGCGGACTCGGAATACGGAGCGCGCGGCTGGCGGCGCATTCGTTCGGCGGAAGAGTGGCGCTGAAATTGCTTGCGGAAGAGCCGGCGCTCTTTTCGAGGGCGCTTTTGACGGGCTGCGCGGGCGTTCCGCCCCGCCGCGGGCCGCGCTACCGTGCGAAGGTGCGGGCGTACCGCATCGTAAAAAAATTTGCTCCGCGCTATGCCGAAAAGAAATTCGGCTCGGCGGAATACCGTTCGCTTTCGCCCGTCATGCGCGAAAGCTTTAAAAAGATCGTGAACGAGGATCTTACGCCCTTGCTTGCGCGGATCGCCGTGCCCACGCTCTATGTGTTCGGGGATAAGGACGCCTCCACTCCGCCGTATATGGCGCGGACGCTGCACGAAAACACGCCGGGTTCCGGCCTCGTGTTCATGAAGGGGTGTTCGCATTTTTGTTTCTGCGAAAAGCCGGAAGAATTCAACGCCGTCGCGCGGGAATTTTTCCGATAAATAATTGCGTTAAATCGTAAGAGGAAGGATACAGATGTTTACGTTGACCGCTGTTACCGAATATATCGTGATCGCCGTTGCCTGCGGTCTTTTGTATGCGCTTTGCTCGTTTCCGCTGTTGGGAGCCCTCCAACAGGCGGGTTACTGCGCGAAGAGATACCTCGCCTGGACGCGCAGGAAGGGGAATATGATCTGGTCGCGGTATATTCTGCTGGCGTTCTTGATCGCGCTCGCTTCGCTCGTGCTGGCATTGTGCTTTTCGTTTGCGGGCCGGTGGGCCGCATATATCGCGCTGATCCCCGTGCCGCTGTTCGCAGCCGTGTGGTGTGCGGCGGAACGACGCGCTTTAAAAGTGCCTCTTGCGCCCACGGCGCGCGCAAAACGCATATACGTCCTCAATATTTTTGTGCTTGCGGTCGTTTCTTTCGCCATCGTTTTAGGGGTGAACGCAATTTCGCGCGCGACGGGGAACGACCTCGTTTCGCATTTGCGGTATCTTCCTTTGGCCGTTTTGCCCCTATTGATGCCCGTGCTTTTGGCGGCGGCGAACGCGCTCGAAAAGCCCTTTTCCGCGGCGAAGAACAAAAAATATGTGGAGGCCGCGCGCCAGAAACTGCACGGCGCGCGCTGCGTGAAGATCGGCATCACGGGAAGCTGCGGAAAGACGAGCGTCAAAAACTTTTTGGCGGCGATCCTTTCGGTGCGGAGCAAGGTGCTCGCGACCCCCGAATCGTACAACACGCCGCTGGGCATTGCGAAAGCGGTGGAAGGCAAAGACCTGAACGAATACGACTTTTTCCTGGCGGAAATGGGCGCGCGGCACGCGGGCGATATCCGCGAATTGTGCGAGGTGGTAGAGCCGGACCACTGTATCGTAACGGGGATATGCCCGCAGCATATCGAAACCTTCGGCGGGATCGAGGGCGTCATCGCGGCGAAAGGCGAAATCCTGCAGGGGACGAAAGAGGGCGGATTTGCGGTGATCGGTATGGACGAAAATACCGAAAAACTGGATGCGTCGGCGGCAAAACTCGTCAAAGTCTCGGTCGGGGAGCACGGAGAGTGCGGCGCGATCGACGTCAAATGCTCGACGAAAGGCATCGATTTCAAACTCGCGCTGGGGATTTTGCAGATCGAGGTGCACAGCAAACTGCTGGGCGCGCACAATGCGGCGAATATCGCGCTGGCGGCGGCGATGGCCTTCAAACTCGGCTTTACCAAGGAAGAGATTGCGGAAGGGATATCGAAAATCGATTACGTGCCGCACCGTTTGCAGCCTTACGAAGCGAACGGGGTTACGATTTTGGACGACGCGTACAATTCGAACGTGCGCGGCGCGGCCGCGGCGGTAGACGTCCTGCGCCTGTTCGGCGGCAGAAAGTTCGTCGTAACGCCGGGACTTGTGGAACTCGGCGTATTGGAGGAGGAAGAAAATCTGCGGCTCGGCGAACGTCTGGCCGGGCTCGACCGCGTGATTCTGGTGGGCGCAACGCTCGTGAATGCGGTCAAAAAAGGGTATGCGGCGGCGGGCGGCGATGCGGAAAAGCTGACGGTCGTGCCCACGTTGGAAAAGGCGCAGGATCTCCTTTCGCAGGAATTGAGAGAAGGGGATACCGTCCTGTTTTTGAACGATCTGCCGGATATATATAATTGACGCCGTTCGCCGAAACTTTTTGGGCGGACGAAGGGATTTTCCGAGCTTTCAAAAAACGAAGGATTCTTTCTTCGCGCCCGCGCCGTATTTGCGGGATAAGCGCAAAATAAAACTTACCGAAACACCGAAGCGAAAAAATTTTGCGGAGGTGTTTTTTTATGCGCAAAAATGTGGCCGTCTTTTTCGGCGGGAGGTCTTGCGAGAACGAAATTTCCGTGATCACGGGCACGATGACCGCGAATCTGCTGCGCGGCGAGCGGTACGAGGTGTTTCCCGTTTACATAGCGCAGAACGGGTGCATGTATACGGGCGACCTGTTCGATACGGCGACCTTCAAGGAGGCCGATCTCAGTAAAAAATTCGACCGCGCGTCCGTCGCGGACGGGAAGCTGTACGCCGTGCGCGGAAAAAAAATGCGCGAGCTGTGCGCACTCGATTGCGCCCTGAACTGCTGCCACGGCATGGGCGGCGAGGACGGGGCGGTGGCGGGCCTGCTCGATCTGAACGGGACCCCCAACGC
>CALVXE010000011.1 GCA_944368795.1 uncultured Clostridia bacterium
AGCGCTCAAAACCGAACTCGGCAGGCTCGTCATCATCTTTAAAGGAAACGGGCATATCGGTATCGATTACGTATCGCTGCTGCCTTCCAATGTATGGGGCGATCCGAATAAATACAGGAACGGCAGGCTCTCACCGCGAATCGTACAGGTTCTGAAAGACTGCCATCCTTCGTTTTTGCGCTTCCCCGGAGGCTGCGTAGTGGAGGGGGACGAGCAGTTCGGCAATCAATACCGGTGGCGCAACACCGTGGGCCCCCTCGAAGAGCGCAAACAGATCGCCAATACTTGGGGGTACATGCAGTCGTACGGGGTAGGCTTCTATGAGTATTTCTGCCTGTGCGAAGACCTGAATATGGCGCCTTTGCCGGTGCTGCACTGCGGGCTTTTGTGCCAGATTCGCGTTGGTGAACAGCGCGGCGAAGGATATCGGCGCATCATGCCCGGTACGCAGATGTTCCAGGAAGAAGTGATCGACAACGTGGCAGATCTCTTATTTTTTGCCAAAGGAACGGCCGATTCTTCCGATAAAAGGGAGGCGCATTGGGCGAAAGTCCGCGCGGATATGGGGCATCCCGCGCCCTTCCCGCTCGAATTTGTGGGCATCGGCAACGAAAATTGGGGCCGCGAATATTTTGAAAATTTCGACGCGTGTCTGATGGGGCTTCGCCAGTACGAATATGCGGGGACGCAGGTCGATCTGATCAAAAAGTTTAATATTACCGTCGTAACCACGTGCGGCGTAGATATTCGTCCGCAGGATTCCAACGAAAGCTGGAAAGTGATCGACAAAAAATACCGCGATACCATCGTGGACGAACACGTCTACAATTCATATCAGTGGTTTATCGACAATACCAAGCGCTATGACTGTTACGACCGTTCGAGCGCGAAGGTCTTTATGGGCGAGTACGCGATGCACACGATGAGCGACGGGCGCGGCAGGCTGAACGGGGAGAACAATCTGCGGTCCGCAATTGCGGAAGCAGCCTTTTTGACGGGATGCGAACGCAACAGCGACGTGGTGAAAATGACCTGCTATGCTCCCTTGTTCGCTTCTACCGCGAATTATAAATGGACGCCGAACCTGATTTGGTTCAACCCGCGCGACATCATGCTTACGCCCAACTATTTTGTGCAGCAGATGTTTGCGGGAAATACCGGGAAATATGTGCTGAACGGCGTCGGAGAAGTGGATGAAGACAATGCCGGCGGCCTTTTGATCGGTGCGCATGCGACGGCGGTGGAGGTGCGCGAAGTGCGCGTAAAAGACATCGCTTCGGGCAAACTGCTGTATAAACACAATTTTAAAGAGGGAATGGGCGATTGGAAGCTGTATCCGCGCTGTCTCGGCGGCGAACTTCGGAACGGGGCGCTGTACATTGCGCAGGCAGACGCTTTTAACGGATATTATTTGGAAGGAAACTATTCCGACTGCGAAGTGGAGGTCGACTTCCGCCGCGTCGGCGGCGGGCAGAGCTTTATTGCCGGCGTAGGAGTTAAGGATGTGCGCGATACGGGTACGATGGATTGCAACGGCTTTTCCATCAGCTGCCAGTATGGAAAAAATCATAAGGGATACGACGTATCCTTCGATAAACGCGTCGATTTCATGCGCACCGTCTGCGAGATGATGGGCAAGGATAAATTCGTGGGATACTCTCCCGACGGCAATACCCTGAAGCTTGCGTATACGAAAAAGAAGCTGACGGCGCACTTTTTCAAAGACGGGGAATGGCATTTCCTGTTCGAGAAGAATGTATGGCGCGTGAACGAACGGATCTTTCAGTCTGCAACGGTCGACGGCGATACTGTATATTTGAAAGTCGTGAACGCGAGCGGCGAGCCGCAGAAGATGCGCGCCGAACTCAAAGGCTTCGGCAAAAAGAAGACGGCGCGCGTGATCGCGCTTGCCGATGAGGACGAGTTCGTGATCAATGAGATCGGAACAAATTACGGCGCGAAACACAATATACAGCCCGTTGAGTCGGAAACGGCGATCAAGGACGGGATCCTCGATTATTCGCTCGATAAGAACAGTGTAACGGTCTTTATAATTGAATAAAAAACGGGCGGCCCTGCAATATTGCAGGGCCGCCCGTTTTCCGTATATTAAAAATTGACAGGCGAACAGCGAAAGAACGGCGGCGAAAAAGCATGGGAATGCGGCGGATAGAGACTCCCTCTCTAACCGCCGATCTTTTTGTACGAAGCCGTAAGAACGATGTCCTGCGGGTAGTTTCCGAACGACTTGCCGAAAATGTTGAATCCGCCGTAATGTTCGGCACCTTTTTCGCAGGAGACAGTAAACAGGATTTTGTTTCCCTGCGCGAGGGCGAGGTCGTGTACGGTTACGGCGGGATTTACGAGAACTTTATCTAAAAACGTGCCTTTCGGGGTAACCGATATCGTTTTGAGAAGGCCGTACTGCGTGCTGTTATCTGCCCACCACGCAGGGTTCAGCCGACCGCGCTGTTCCCCGAAATCTCCGGGTGAGGTATAAGTGAGCAGCTTGATCCCGTTTACGGAAAAATCGATGTCGCTTTTCCAATCGTCGCGGTAATAAGTCGTTTCGGAACAAATTTCCAGAGAAAGATTCAGTTCGCAGACCTCCGTGCCCTGCGCGAATTCGTTGCTGAAAGCGTAAGTAACGTAGCCGCCTTTTGTCCATAAAAGCTGCGCGGCCTGCCGCTTTTCGTTGTATATATCGTTTAAGGAAATGCGCAGAAATTCTTCATTCGTGGCAAAACGCACATAATCGTCGAATTCAGCGTCGACATAGAGCCCTACGGGAACGCTCTGCGTGTAAACGTCGACTGCTTTCGGCCGTTCATCCGAAAGAGAAAAACGGATGTCGATGAAATCATCGAAGCAGATCTGCGCCATTCCCTTTTTACTGGGCGCGTACTGTATCGATATGAGGTTCGCGTTTTCCAGTACTTTCAGGTGAAATATTGCCGTCGAGTTGGAAATGCCGTTGGTTTTGGCAAGTTCTACGATCGACATCGGTTTGGTATGCAATTGCCGCAGGATTTCGACGCGGATCGGAAGAGACAGCGCCTTCGCGATGTTTACGATATTTTCCTGCTGGTCTCGGTTAAAAATATTATAATGAAGTAAGCCGCATTTGTCCATAAGGGATCTCCGCCGTATAAATATGATACAGGATTATAGCACAATACTAAAAATAATTCAATGATTTTGTTGATAAAAATATACCGTTGAGCTCTGCAATTTGCGTGAAAATTATATCGAGGCGGGTATTGCAATTGCGTATAGGCGGTGCTATAATAAAACTAAGGAGGCAAAAGATGAAGAAAAGTATTTTATTATTTCTTGCGTCTGTCTTTATTTTGTGCTGCGGTGCTTTTGCCGCGTGCAATACGGAGCAAGCGCAAACCGAGCCGACTGTCCATACGGTTACGGTGGATGACGTCGAGCAAAAGGTCCTTGACGGTCAAAGGGCCGTAAAACCCAAAGATCCCGTTTTGCAGGGGTACACCTTTACGGGCTGGATGTGTGAGGGCAGCGAATATGATTGGAACGCTCCCGTGAAAAAGGATTTAACGATCGTATCGAGTTGGGAAGACGCCGTGAACGAAGAAAAACTTGCATTGGATTCGATAACTTTTGAAGTTGCTGCGGGGAATAGCGTCGCTTCTTCAACCTGGAAGGCCGAATATACCGGGGATGGCATTGCATTCTCGATCGTCGTAACGGACGACACTCTTTATACGGACAGTGCGGATAAAGGTATGAACGACAATGTGGAACTCGTATTGCAGGCCGTTCCCTCCGTTCGCTACGATACTGTATATACTTTTGATTTTCTCGCAAACGCTAAGGGGGAATACTGGTTTAAACGGGCGAGCGGGGCCGGCTCGTTCGGCGAAGACGGCGCATACGATCTCTTTGTCAAAGAGGGGGAAAATTTGCGCTATGAGATCCGCCAAACGGAAGACGGATATACGGTGAACGTATTTTTTGCTTACGAACTTTTGAATACTACCTATGCAGAAGCGTACGGCAACATCCGCTTCTGCCCCTCGATGCGCAACAGCGCAAGCGGCGGTATGAGCTATTGGGATTCGTACAAAGAACATTCCTGTACGTGGACGCGCCCGATGAATTTTTTGGTCATCGATGAAAACAATCGCTTTACGCTTCGGCCGACGGCCGTTCCCGATCTTTCGGAAGCTTTTGAAGCGAGCGCACTGTACAAGGAAGGGGAACCGCTTTTGGAGAATCTCGCATCGCTTGTTCCGGAAGGAGACGGGAAGCTGGCAAAGGCCGAGGCGGGCGCCGACGCTTTTTCCGACCGCTTTTACGGGTTCGAAGGGGCGGCACTGCCCTCGGACCTCGTCGGACTTTCGTATGTATTGGACGGCATAGACGGCAGCCGCGTTACCGTCGAAGAAGAGGGCTTCGTCGTGATGATTGCCCCGCACAGCGGCTATGAATCGCTCGTTTACGAAATCGAACGGGACGGCTGGACGAAGATTTATGAAAAGGGAGCGACTGTTGCAACCATTACGCCGGGCGGCGGCTCTTTGACCGAGCTTGCCGATTATTATGTGAAGAAATGCGAGGCCGGAGAGGAGATCGCGTTTGGGAAATATTATATTCTTTTCGGCGCGACGGCAGAAGAAAGCGAGTACTATGTGCATCCTTCCATGACGGAGCCCGCAGAATTTTTGACCGATTTTACTGGATATGAAGTTTTGACGCGCAACTGGCAGGGCGTTACCTCTTTGGAAATTTCGGAAGGAGGAAGGCTGTTTGCAACTTGGGTTTCCGGCGGCGACGGCGAGCCGCGCGCGGAGAATTACGATGTGATCGTATACAGCGACGACGGTGGGGAGACCTGGAACGACCTGTGGATCATCGATCATCCGAACGATGAGGTCAAAATCAACGATGCACAGCTTTGGCGCGATCCGGACGGCACCCTTTGGATATTCTACTGTCAATCGAAAACCGGAAACAGCTTTGACCGAAATGCGGGCGTTTGGTGCGTTACGGTGGAAGATCCCGACGCTCCGCAGATCGTACACAGCGAGCCACGGCGCTTGTTCGGAGGATTGCTGCGCAACAATATCACGGTGCTGAGCGACGGTACCTGGCTGGCTTTCCCGAACGACTTTATCGACGACACGAATACCGTTTGCTACGCCTCGGAAGATAAAGGGCAGACATGGCAGGTACGCGGCGGAGCGTTCGCCCCGCAGGCATTCAACTTTGACGAAACGATGGCCGTTGAACTGAAAGACGGCACGCTGTGGATGATGATACGAAATTCCAACGGAAAGCTGCTGGAAAGTTACTCGTATGATAAAGGCCATACGTGGACAGACGCGGTGTATACCGATATCGACAACCCCACGTCGCGCTTCTTCCTGGGCAGGATGCCTTCGGGCAATTTGCTGTTCATCAATAACGATTCGGCTTCGGGCCGCAATAATATGACGGCGTTCATTTCCGAGGATGAGGGGAAGACCTGGCAATATCAATGTCTGTTAGACGCAAGGCAGAATACATCGTATCCCGATGTTGCCTTTGCGGATGACGGAACGATCTATGCGATTTGGGATCAGGACCGCATCAATACGGGGAACATCATTCTGGCGACGTTTACCGAGCGGGATATAAAAGAAAATACGGTGTTGCCTGCGGGAAAATTGCGTACGATCAGCAGCGCATCGGAATTTACGGTGGAAGCTGCTGAGGGCGAAACGTTAGGCAACGGCACAATTTTTGAGGCGACCGGAGGCTTTGACGCAGCCTGCGATGACGGAACGGAAAACGTGCAGGTCGTCCAAAAGGGCGAGAATTCACAATATATTTATTTCAAAAACGGTGCGCCTTCCGAGTTTTATGCAGAAACGGAACTGCGCGCGATGTCGATTGCCAATGGCGATGATTATCCGAAATTCGGTATCACCGTGCGATCGGAAAAGAAAACTATGTTTTTCTATATTGACGGGCAGAGAGAGTTCCATAAATATACGGCAGGCGTCGTTTTGGGAGACGAAACGTCGTGGGATTGGGATAATGCCGTCGAAGTTCCGGCAAACGTCCATTATTCGCGTGAGTTCGTTCGCCTCGGCGTATTGCGCAAAGGCGCAGATTTTATCTTTTACGTCAACGGCAGGGCGGTGATCGAGCAGAGTTTTGCCGATTTTTCCTCCGCCGCTGCGGATGTAGGCTTTTTGACCTTTAATACGCGCGCGATTTTCCGCAATTATGAACTTGTAACCGATGCATCGGAACTGGAGGAGATCGAAAGCGCCCCGCAGCCGAAAACCTCGGTCCTGTTCTTCGGCGATTCCTTTGTAGATATGTATCATTGGGAAACGTTCTACGAAGATATTGCGGATGAAGGCGCCGTAAACGTAGGGATCGGCGGAACAAAAGTACAGCTTTGGATCGATAATTTTGACGATTATATCCTGCGCTATCAGCCGGAAAAAGTCGTCATGCACATCGGCGTCAACGATATAGACGGAGGTACGAGCGGGGCGGATACCTTTGCCATGCTCCAGGAACTGTTCGGCCTTTTCAAGGATAAATTGCCGGATACGGAAATATACTTCATCAGCGTGAGCCCTTCCGTGAACTATTGGAACAGACATGAAGAGGTGGATGCCGTGAATGCGCTCGTATCGCAATTGAGTGAGAGCGAAGAGAATCTGCACTTTATCGACCTCGCTTCTGAATTGTATTGCGAAGACGGTTCCTATGTAAGGGAAGAGCTGTACGAGGACGGATTGCATCTCAATAAAGAGGGGTATGCGATTTGGACGAGGCTGATCAAACAAGCGCTGGGCATGGAATAAGGAGGATACTATGAAAAAGAAATTTTTGATCGTATTGAGCGCTCTGTTCGCCCTCTGCATGTTATTTGCGGTTGCCTGCGCAACCGACGGCGCGGGCGACGGCACAGCGGCCGAGACGTATACGATTACCATCGACGGGGAAACGAGCTATATCTTGAAGGGAGAAAAGGTCGCTTTCCCCGACCCGAAAAATGAAGATCCCGACAAAATTTTCGTCGAATGGCAGACGGAAAACGGAGAGCCTTTCGACACGGAGACGATACCGAACGGGGATTTGAAGCTCGTGTCCGTCTGGCGGGATAAATATACGTACACCGTTACTTTTGACGGTGCGGCGCAGACGGTAAAGGAAGGGGATAAGGCGAATAAACCTGCCGACCCTGACCGGGAAGGGCTTAAATTTGCGGGGTGGTTCGAAGACGGAGTTGCATTTGACCCTGCGGCTCCGGTCTGCGGCGATCACACTTACCTCTCGCGTTGGGTAAAAGAAGGGGAGGAACCGAGCAAAGATCTTTCGAAAATGGCGTTCGCAGATATCGGTCCGCTCGGCGGGACCAACGCCATGCAATGGCAGAGCGCAGTGGCGCGCGATTCGGACGGGATCGCTTTCCGGTTTGAAACGGCAGAGGAAACGATGGGCAATGACGGCGCCGCGATATTTTTGAACGTAGGGAAAAGACAGGGAACTTCCCGCTCGGCGTCCACATTCCTGATCCGTTTTTCGGTTGCTGGCAGGATCGAGATCAGTTATTATCCGAACAACGTAAAGAAGACGCTCATAGAAGGGGCCAGCCCTTTGGGAAACGGCATATTCGCGCAGTCGAAAAAAGAGGAGGGAAAAACAACTCTTGACGTATTCGTCCCGTATTCTTTCTTCGCGGGAGTAGACGAAACATTTGCGACGAGCGAATACGACGTAATCGGCTTTACTCTGACGAGCGAAGATTTTGAAACGGGCGGCTACGACGTTTGGTTCCGCGAAGATATGCCCGGGGCTGACGGAGACGCCGAAGTGGATCGCATGAATCTTGCCGATTATCTGCGCGTATCGTACGGCGGCGTCGTGTACGAATACGACGATAATGATGCGGACGTCTTTTTAAGCGGAAATGCGGGGCTGCCCGGGGTTACGGTAACGTGCGAGGGAGGTTCTGCCATAACCGATGAGGACGGCGGCTGGGAATTGGCAGTATTGAGCGGCGGAAAAGATTCTTTGGAGATCCGCTATGAAAAACTTGCCTATGAGACGGCTGTCAGCCAGATCGATCTTGTAAAAAATTTGGTGGATTACGATGCCGGCAGCGTAACTCTGCAGGGAAAAGTCGTAACGCTTCGCGGTACGGTAAAAGATTATGTAAGCGGCCGGCCCGTTGCGGGGGCGACTCTTCAGTACGGCGGCGATGGCAGCGCAGTGAGCGGATCGGACGGGGCTTTTGAACTGCAAAATATCGACATTTCGCAGGGATTGACGGTCAAAGTATCTGCAGATAATTACGGCGAGTTCGAGATGCGATATACTCCGGAACAGCTTGCCGCGGAAGGTTTCGTTATGGAAATAACCCTCGTGTCGCGCGATACGGAATTTACTCTTTCCGGAAGCGTGGGCGATATCCGCGGCGCTCTTGAAGGCGCTGCCGTTCGGACGGACGGGGCATCGGCAGAAACCCTGAGCGACGGAACTTTTACGCTGAAGGTCGGATACGGCGATCATACCGTCATTATTGAAAAGGCGGGGTATGTAGCGGCGGAGATCGAAGTTACCGAAAGTATGCTGCTTTCGGGGACGGACTTTGCGCTCGATCTCGGGAAGACGGAACTTTTGATGGCGCCCGTGCAATTGGGAGAGCTGGGCGGAACAAGGGTCGAATATGTCTGGAACGGCGAGCTGACCCGCAGCAGCGAAGGACTGTATTTCCGCTTTGCTACCTCTTCCGATGTTCCGGAGAGCGCGACGATCGGCGTCGGGGTATTCTTGAATATGGATTATCCTCGCTACAGCGCATACCGAACGGAAAATACGTACCTGATCGGAAGTTATACGAACGGAAAAAATACGTTCGCTTATTATCCCGGGACGAGCAAAAAAACGACCGAGCTGAACGGTATCGTCCTCGGAGTAAGCAAGGATGATAACGGGACGGTCTTGAACGTGTTTATCCCGTACAGCGCGTTTATCGAAAAGGGCATCGAAGTGGGGCCGCTTTCGGATTTCGGAATTTCTATGACGGCAGATTTCAATTCTTCGACGTGGGATGTTTGGAATCGTTCCGATCTCATCGGGGTGGACGGAACAGAGGAAGTTGACCGTGAAAACAGTCTCGATTACCTCATTTACGGAGCAGACAATACGCTGAAAGAGTACGATGTTACGATGACGGCGGAAATATTTGAAGAACTGGCAGGTTCTTTCGGCGCGCTTCAAGAGGGAAAAAGCCTGTTCGAAAATATCGCGGCGATCAGTACGGACGAAAAAACGAGCGTGCTCCCTCTCGCCGACGGACAGCAGATTTTTACCGACCGACCGCAGTACAAATTTACGCTGCCGCTGATCGACGCGGTTAACGGAATGGATTTCACTTACAGCTCGATACAGGAAGGGCCGGCAATCAAAATCGAACAGTCCGGCTACCTGATATTGATGCTGCCCGCGACCGGATCGTATAAAAGTTTGCGCACGGCGGCGGAAGGGGACGGCTGGAAGATGGTGCTGCAAGGATATCATACTACGGGCACACTGACAGATCGTTTGAACTATTATGTGAAGTGGTGCGAAGCGGGCGAAACCTACGATTACGGGAAATGGAACCTGTATATCTTGTAACAAGACGGATGAGCGTCGGGATAGATTCCCGACGCTCCGAAAAATTAAGCAATAGAGAAAGAGTAAACGCGCGCAAAGGCTCTGCCTTTGCGCGCGTTTGATCGATAAGGGAAGATCAATTTTTTATGGAACTTGCGTTCGTTGTAAGAATACTTGGCGGCGTCGGATAAGGAAAGTTCGGTAATTTTTGCCGCGGAGTCGCTTTCGCCCAAAAGGGCGAAAGCGAGGTTATACGTTTCGGCATAATAAACGTCTTTTAAGCGCTCGAAATCGGCAGAATTAAAGTCTTTCACGGCGGTTTCCTCCGCTATTGCAATTCTTCCTCAAAACGTATTTCGTGGTAGAAAAAAGTGAAATATGCACTATTGAAAAATCCAGGACTACTGGAAAGAGTGCAATTGGGGAGATAGATGCTTATTTCCCCTTGGTGCATGGCTTCTCTATCATCATTGTGTATTTCCCGTGATTCATATAAGTATTCGTATTGTTCCTGTGAGAGGTCATATACGAAATTGACGATGCCGTGCGTTTGCGAATATGGAATGGGTTGTGGGTCGCTCGGATTACTGTTCCAATCGCAAATGCTTACTTCGGTTGTGCTACACTTTTTCGTTAAATCAGCATTGATTGGTAAATCATCGGAAGGAGGAGAAAGAAGTTCGCCGTTCCGATAATATAGTAATCGAGCAAATCGATTTGACGGGTACAATGTATTGAGAAGAAAATTGTCGTCATCGATGACGGCAGAGGCGACCAAATAATACCCTTCGTATATTTCGTCGTCTACAGTCAGAGAGTTGTGGGCAGAAATGCCGATAAACGTTACGCTTTTGTCGGAACCAATATACATCTCCCCAATCAAAAAAGGGGTTCTCCCGCTGATACCTGAACCGGAAGAATCTCCATCATCCGTGTCGTTGCGCTTTAATGCCGCAGGAATCAAAGTGGCACATAGAATTGCAACGACGATTACCGCGGCAAGAGCAACAGCGGTTACGGCAAGGAAGCGCTGTTTGCGCTTCCTCCCGCTTTGATACTTCGCATAAGCCCCTTGCACAGAGGAAGGGGAGTTTGTATCCGATGAATCTTCAAATTCGGCACAATTTTTTAATATAACATTTTTTAAAATTTTGCGGAATGCTCGTTTCGAAGAGACAGGCAGTTGTTTCTGCGCATCGGCGAGAGAACGCTCGGCAAGTATTTCGGCCGTTCTTTTTTCATCGGTGAAACGAAAAAGAAATTGCAGAGCATCGGCGTAAAGCATATTTGCGCAATTTGCGTATGCCGTACTATCGAACTTCCTCTTATTCATGCAATCACCTCCGTTGCGACTTTCTGCTTAAATCCAAGCGCAATAACTGATGGAAGCGCCGTTGTTTGCGTTCGGGGTTGAATTTTTATTCTTCCTCAAAGTTTATTTCGTGGTAGAAAAAGATAAAAACAGTTCCAACAGCCTCGTCTAAGATTGAATTATATCTTAATTCACTAATTGCAATGTAGATATCAGCTTGAGGAATATCCTCACGCTGCAGGTTATAGGTATCTTTCAAAGAATACATGAGGTCGTATTGTTCTTGCGTAAGGTCGTATACAAGACTGAACGAGCCGTCGACATAAATATCGCTTGTGTACACATCGCCGGAATCCAAATCAGCTTCGCTGAGCGATAAAGTGAGTTCTTGATTTATACGGAGAGAATATCTTTGATCTATAACGAAACCATCGAAAGACGTGGCTCCTTCTTTATAAGAAAAAATAGCAGAGTCCCAACCGGCAAAATTAAAATCGCGGTTTTCAGAGTGAATTTCTCCAGATAAAATCAGATAAAAACCTTCATAAGCAGTACCGTTTACGTCGATATTGCGTACGGCGCTGACTTCGGTAAAGCGCATACGGAATTTTTGTCTTGGGTATCTCTCGGTATCGAGTTCGTTGGTGGCGGTTTCATTGAGCCGAAAATAGCGCCTTTCCGGATAGTAATCGATTTTGCTTGTATTAATTACATTGACAATGACTATTGACAACACTATGGCGGCCGCAACGATAAGAGCGATTATGGAAATGATGATGCCGTTCCGTTTGATTTTAGCGCGCTTAGCGCCGGCAGGAGTGGCGGCTTTGGCGTTTTTAACGGTAAAGGAAATCAGCTTTTTATGGAACTTGCGTTCGTTGTAAGAATACTTAGCGGCGTCGGACAAGGAAAGTTCGGTAATTTTTGCCGTGGAGTCGCTTTCGCCCAAAAGGGCGAAAGCGAGGTTGTACGCTTCGGCATAATAAATGTCTTTCAAGCGCTCAAAATCGGCAGAATTAAAGTCTTTCATAGTAATGCCTCACAATAAGAGATTACTCTTTATTCCAAGAATAGTAGCTCTTTAGTGTGTTCGGGTTCTTTTGTATGTCGTAGTAGGTAGGCTGACTATACCGTCCGTCGGCAATTTCCAGTATAAAGACTTCGTCGGTCGTTTTAAAAATCCACCAACCGGAGGTATAGGTATAGTAATGGTAATCAATGATTGCAACGCCATGATTGATGTAAACAGGGTCATTGGTTAAGCTTAGATATGCAGCCTTTCCATTCTTGATTGACATCAACGCATTGCCCTCACTGTAGGTATAATACATAAATACGCCCGCTCCGGAGTCATAATAATCCGCAGTGAGTTCCATGATAGTCGGCACATATTCCCTGTTAAATCCCTCGTCCGGTTTATAAAGTTCTTTTTCAGGGATATAATTACTGGAAATAGTATAGCTTCGAATTTTATCGTAGACGGCTGGTATAGCGCGTAAATTCCCCGTGGCTTTTTGCCAATATCTGTACTCGGTAGTCCCATTTGAGGAATAAGAAATAATTTTATTTCCATAAGTAGCATACAGTGGATCATTTACAATTGATTTACTTAAATCGAGAGTTGTTGCATAGGGCACATTCAATTTGCCGTATTGCCCCCAACTTTTAAAAATATTATACATGGCAGTTAAAGAACAGTTTCCTTCATATTGAGGAGCATAATTGATGATTCCTCCGTTTGCATCGCAGGCATTCCACAAATAATAAGATAGATCTTCCTGAATAGCATAATTAAACGCTACCCTTGTGCCGCCGAATTTATTGCCCTCGTATGTGTACTTTGAATAATTCGCGTTTACATATTCGCTCAAATTTATAATAACGCCATCGCCGTCTTTCCCCGCGTTGCCGTCGTATACGGGCTGTTCGGCAGGGGTAGGGACCGATTCGGCTTCGGCAAACAATTGTAGGGTGCCGTTTTGGTCAAGCCAGTGGAATTTTCCGTAGCCGTAGTAAATATTCGCAGCGTTGTCGAGATAGTCGAGGTCGCCCTCGGTCTGCAAATCGTAAATGGTGTAATCGCCCGTTACGACGACGTACCCGTTGTCTCCGTCGAAGTCTATGTATGCGCCGTAGTTTTCGTCTTCGATGAGGTTGACGATTTTCGTCCGTTCGACGGAGTTCGCGTGCAGGTATTCGCTCTCATCTTCGCGCGATTGGTTGTACTTCTGTACGAAGGTCTCTAAATTGTTCTGAATAAAGGCAGCCACCGCCTGGGTGTCTTCCAAGGTCCAAACTCTCTCTTCTTCGGTTTGTTCATCCGCGTTTGCCTTTGCAAACACGCCCGTGGGCAGGATCGCGAGCACGCTTATAAGCGCCAGCGCCAATACCGCCAATATGCTGATTCTTTTTACTTTTGCGTTCATAATCATATCCTCCTTAATCCTGTTTTATGAAGCAGTGAAGGAGAAAAATCCGAAACGAGCAAAAGCAAAAGAGAAACATTTGGTTTTTACTTGGGCAGCACCTCCTTTATCGGTATCTTCAATTGCATTATACACCCGAAAAGGGGCGTTGTCAATACCTATTCGAAAAATTATGGTAAGGCCTTTTCTTTGCGGCTTGGGCGGAAAGAGGCGCAAATGCCGTGAGAGGGAGAGGAGGATTTTGGCGGCGATTTCAGAAAATTCGTCATAATTCGAAATGCGCGCGCGTATATTGGAATACTATGGCGCAGTACGAATACGAGGGGACGTATCGCTACAAACGGTACCGCAGACCCTGGGGAAGCAAAAAATATATCGTGATCGCGGCGGTATTGGCGGCGGTCATATGCGTGATCGTGTTTTTTCAGCGGAACGTCTCCGGCGTGCTGGTATCGCTGAGCGAAAGCGAGGTGCGCGCCATTGCCGCCGAGGCGGTGAACGACGCGGTGGCAAAGACGCTGGAATGGAACGGCGTCGATTACGGCGAGCTGGTTACGATCACGCGGGACGGGGAAAACAACGTGCTGAGCATCGAGGCAAACGCGCAGAACGTAAACCTGTTGGCGCGGCAGACGGTAACGCTTTCGATGGCGAATTTGAACGGAGCCTGCGAGGAGGGGATAAAGGTGCCCGTCGGCGCGTTCACTGGCATTGAGGTCTTGGCGGGCTTCGGGCCGAAAGTAACCTTTAAGATCATCCCCGTAGGTATGGTAACGTGCGAGTTCGATTCTTCTTTTCAGTCGGCGGGAATCAACCAGACGGTGCATTCCATTTATATGGACGTAACTGCCACGGTGAACGTCGTCATGCCGTCGGGCAATCGCGAGGTGAGCGCCGTTACGCAGGTGCTGATCTGCGAGAGCGTGATCGTCGGCAAGGTGCCCGAAACATACCTGAACGGAAACATTTTCGGGAATGGGTAGCGGGCGCGGCGGAAAAATTGCGGCAAACGGTGCAAAACCGTTGACATTTCCGCTTTTTTGGATTATCATAATACAAAAGCGACGACGAAGACAGACGGGCCGCAGCAGCGGTTCCAAGAGAGGGAGGCTCGCCGGCTGAAAGGCTTCCCGAAGCGCTTGCCCGTTATTCACTTCACCAGCTTCCGCGGCGAAACGAGAGGAGTAGCTTCGGGCGTGCGCCGCGCGTTAAGCGGAAAGGAGGCGGAACGGCTGTTCCGCGAACATAGGTGGTACCGCGCAATACCGCGCCCTGTGAGTTTTCACGGGGCGCGTTTTTATTATCGTTGAACGGAGGACGCAATGAAAGAGCAGATCGAAAGCATTCGTGCGGAATTGGAGGCGCTCGCCGCGGGCGAAGGGCCTGCCGCTTCTTCCAGCCGCGAATTGTATGAACTCAAAATGGAATATCTCGGGAAAACGGGGAAGATCTCCGCGCTTTCCAAGGGCATGCGCGACGTTTCGCCGGAAGAGCGGCCGGCCGTCGGAAGCATGGTCGGCGAACTGCGCAAACGCGCGGAAGAGCTGTTCGAGCAGTGGGAGCGCGAGCTGAAAAAGAAGGAGCTCTCCGCAAAGATCGCGCGCGAAAAAATCGACGTTACGATGCCCGCACGCTTTGCCGAAACAGGGTCGGTGCATCCCGTCTCGCTGGTGCGGCAGGAGCTGATCGATATTTTTGCGGGCATGGGCTTCGACGTATTCGAAGGGCCGGAGATCGAAAAGGATTATTACAACTTTCAGGCGCTGAATATCCCCGCCGACCATCCCGCGCGCGACATGCAGGATACATTCTTCATTACGGGAGAGTACCTGCTGCGCTCGCAGACCTCTTCGGGGCAGATCCGCGTGATGGAGAACAAAAAGCCGCCCATTAAAGTGCTCAGCCCGGGCAGGGTATACCGTTCCGATTCGGACGCGACGCATTCGCCCATGTTCCACCAGATGGAGGGGCTGGTCGTCGACCGCGGCATCACTCTCAACGATCTGAAGGGCATGCTCGACGAATTTGCGCGCAGGATGTTTTCTTCGAATACGAAAACGCGCCTGCGGCCCTCGTATTTCCCGTTCACGGAGCCGAGCGTGGAAGTCGACCTTTCGTGCAGCAACTGCGGCGGAAAAGGATGCCGCATCTGCAAGGGGACGGGCTGGATCGAGGTGCTCGGCGCGGGCATGGTCAACCGCCGCGTTTTGGAAAACTGCAATATCGACCCCGACGAATTTACGGGGTTTGCGTTCGGCATCGGCTTGGAGCGCATCGCGATGATCAAATACGGCATCGGCGACATTCGCTTGATGTTTGAAAACGACGTGCGCTTTTTGAAGCAGTTCAAGGGTTGAGGAGGAAGAAGAAATGAAGGCACCTCTCAGTTGGCTGAAGGATTATGTGGATATCGATATCACCGCGCAGGAACTTACCGAAAAACTGTTTTCCTGCGGGTTTGAAGTGGAAGAACTGATTTACGTCGGCGAAGAGATCGACCGCTGCGTTGTGGGAAGGATCGAAAAGATCGAAAAGCATCCGGACGCCGATAAGCTGAAAATTTGCAAGCTGAATTGCGGCGCGTTCGGAAGCGAAATACAGATCGTTACCGGGGCAGACAACGTGTTCGAAGGGGCGCTCGTGCCCGTCGCGTTGGACGATTCGTCTCTGCACGGCGGCGTGAAGATCAAGAAGGGCAAGCTGCGCGGCATAGAATCGTGCGGAATGCTGTGCTCGGGCGAAGAGCTTGGCATCAACGACGATTGGTATGAGGGGGCGGACGTCAACGGCATCCTCATATTGCATGATGAAGTGCCGCTCGGCACGGATATCAAAAAAATCGTGGGACTGGACGATTATATCTTCGATATTTCCGTAACGGCAAATCGGCCGGACTGCCAGAGCATTTACGGGATCGCGCGGGAAGTGGCCGCCGTGCTGGATAAGCCGCTGGCTCCTTTAGATCTTGCGTACGGCGCGGGAGAATTCACGACCAGCGAGCGCGTAAACGTAACGGTGGAAGCGCCCGATTTGTGCCCCCGTTACGTTGCGCATTATGTGCGCGAACTGAAAATCGAAAAATCGCCGCAGTGGATGCGCCGCCGCCTCGCGCTGGCAGGGCTCCGCTCGATCAATAATGTGGTGGACATCACCAATTTCGTACTGTTGGAGTTGGGGCAGCCCATGCACGCTTTCGACCTCGCGCGCGTAGCGGAAAGCAGTATCTGCGTGCGCCGCGCCGAAGAGGGGGAAAAGATCACCACGCTCGACGAAAAAGAATTTACCCTTTCTTCTGAAAATCTCGTCATTGCGGACGGCGAAAAGCCCGTAGCGCTCGCCGGTGTCATGGGCGGACTCAACAGCGGAATTACGGAAGAAACGAAAGAGGTTTTATTCGAAAGCGCCAAGTTTGAGCGCGCAAACATCCGCAGAACGTCGCGCAAGTTGGGGCAGAAGAGCGATTCTTCCGCGCGTTTCGAAAAGGGCGTGGACGCCTATACGACGGGCATAGCCATGAACCGCGCGCTCGAACTGATCGAAGAATTGCATTGCGGGAAGATCGCGGGCGACCGTTACGACATCGGGGAAGCGAAAGTTACCCCGAAAGTGGTCAAAACGTCCGTGGGGCAGATCAACGCGCTGCTCGGCATCGAAGTGCCGAAAGCGGATATCTGCGATATTTTGAAGAGACTGAATTTCAGTGTAACGGCAAGGGGAGACGCCCTTTCCGTAACGGTTCCCGCTTATCGCGAAGACGTCGACGGCTATCCCGATATCGCCGAAGAAGTCATCCGCATGTACGGATACGACCATATCGAAGGGACGTTTTTAAAGAGCGCGTCGGTAACCAACGGCGGCCTGAACGACGAACAGCGCACGGAAGAGCGCGCCAAGGCGGCTTTGCGCGGACAGGCGTTTTGTGAGATCATTACCTATTCCTTTGTGTCTCCAAAAGATTACGAGCAGCTGCGCATCGAAGACGAATTGGCGAAGGCTATCCGTATTCAAAATCCGATCGGCGAAGACATGAGCGTCATGCGCACGACGCTCGCGCCGTCGATGCTGGGCTCGCTCGTTCGGAATATCCGCCGCGGAAACGAGGGCGCCCGATTGTACGAATTGGCGAATATATACCTTGCCGAATCTCTTCCGCTGGCCTCTCTGCCGGAAGAAAGGAAAACCGTATCCGTCGGATTGTACGGCGCCGGTGAAGACTTTTATTCGGCGAAGGGCGCTTTTGAAGCCGTGGCCGCGGCGTTCGGTCTGCATTTTGCATATCGTTCCGCGCAGAGGCCGTTCCTGCACCCCGGAAAAACGGCGGAGGTATTCTTGGGTGAAGAGTGTGTGGGGTATCTCGGCGAACTCGCTCCCGATATCGCCGAAGAACTTTCATTGGAAACGGAAGTGTATATCGGCGAATTGGATTATGCGAAAATAGCCGCGCGGGGAAAGACGGGCATCAAGTACCGGCCTCTTCCTAAGTTCCCCGAAGTGCGGCGCGATCTTGCGCTCGTGGCGGAAGAAGGCATGGCGTGCGCGCAGGTGGAGAGCGCCATTCGCGAAAGCTGCAAATATGTAACCGACGTGCGCCTGTTCGATATTTACCGCGGCGAACAGATCGGGGAGGGGAAAAAGAGCATGGCGTTTTCGCTGACCTTTACCCCCCGCGAAAAGGCTATTTCGCCCGAAGATGCCGACGGGTATGTCAAGCGCATATTAAAGTCTTTGCACGAAAAGCTTGCGATCGAGCTGCGCTGAACAATATCTGACCGATGCTTGCACGTTAAATAGAATATATATTATATAAAATATATATAATAATATAATAAGGAAAGGAAAAAGCAGAGCTGTTGCTCCGAAATACAAAAGAGGGGGAGTTCTTCCGTTCGGAAGCCCCCCTCTTTTGCTGCTTATCCGTGCATTCCGTTATGCAGCGGGTTTATTTTTTGTGCGCAACTGTTTTCGGGGATGCGCCGAGGTGCGCCCGGTACCATTTATAAAAATATTCCGAACTTCCGAAGCCCAAACTTTCGGCAATTTCTTCATACGGCAAGCCGGAGGAGAGTTTATCCTGCGCGGAAAGCAGGCGGGCTTTGGTAAGATCGTCTTTAGGTGAAATTTGGAAAAATTGTTTGTAATAATGTTCGAATCTTCGCACCGAGAAGCCGCTTTCCGATGCATAATACTGTACGCAATGCGCGGGATCTTCATAAATTTTCAGGCGAAGTTTTTCAAATTGATCGAGGGTGGAAAGTTGCGTGGGCGGATTTTTTTTGCCGAAAGGCCGAATACGTCTGCACAATTTACGATCGGGCACACCTCTCAAGACGAATGGGGCGTCTCTTTTCTGTTTGTATAAATATTCGACGATATAAATATTGAGTTGTTCGGATAACAGCATCGCGCATGGCACTCCGATAATATCGATCGCATTTTATCTCGGGGAATGGGGAAGTGTTAATCTTCAGTAAAAACAGAGCATAAATTTCTTTTCAAACTGCGCAAAAAATGGTACAATAATAGCGGGAATATCCGCCGATTGTGCGGTATTGAGGAATACGAAAATGGCTGAAGTTCTTGCCCCGGCCGGGGACGATGCGGCGTTCATGGCTGCGCTGAATGCGGGCGCGGATGCGATCTATTTAGGGCTGAAGGATTTTTCCGCCCGAAAGTCCGCGGCGAATTTTTCTTTGGAAAATTTAAACGAATATACGCGGTATGCGCACGCTTTCGGTGTGCGCGTTTATGTTGCGCTGAACACTTTGGTGAAGGACGCTGAACTGGAGGACTTTTTCCACTGCGCGCGCGAGGCATGGAATGCGGGGGCGGACGCACTGATCTTGCAGGATATCTTTTTGGGAAAACTGCTGAAAGAAACGTATCCAGAAATGGTTTTGCATCTTTCCACGCAGGCGGGAGTATGCAATATTTATGGGGCGAGGCTGGCAAAACGGTTTGGTTTTTCGCGCGTAATATTGGCGCGCGAAACGCCGCTCGACGATATTCGCTCGATCGCTTCTGAAATTGAAACGGAAGTTTTTGTGCAGGGCGCGCTGTGCACTTGCTTTTCGGGGCAGTGCTATCTTTCATCCTTTGCAGGCGGAAATTCGGGGAACCGAGGTTTTTGCAAACAGCCCTGCCGCAAAAAATATTCCATCGACAGAAAGGGGTATGAAGCGCAGACTTACAAGCTGTCGCTATCCGATTTATGCGTTGGGGAAGATGTCGGCCGCCTGACCGAGGCCGGAGTTTCTTCGTTTAAAATCGAAGGACGGATGCGTTCCGCGGCATATGTCGGGGCGGCGGTCCGCTTTTATCGGAATATTCTGGACGGGAAAAACGGAGAGAGGGAACAGGACTTTTCCGATTTGAAGCGCGCTTTCAACCGAGGGAATTATACGCGCGGGTTGGCGTTCGGGCAGGACGAAACGCTGATCTCTTCTTCCGTGCAGGGGCATATGGGAGAGTGCGTCGGCTATATTGAAAGAATTGAAAAAAATGATAAATATACATTTATCCGATCGGACTTTGTTCCGCTCGACGGCGACGGTTTCAAAGTGATCCGCGAGGGAAAAGAGGAGATCGGCGGGGGCGTATGGCGCTCCTTTTATCCGCGCGCAAAGGGCGGCTTCTGCCTGCCGCGGTTGCCGGGTAGCCGGGTCGGAGACGGCGTCTATATAACAAACGATACTTCTCTCGCCGCTCGGATCGGGCAGAGAAAACGGCTGATCCCGATCGTTGCGGATGGGGTTTTCAAGGCGGGGGAGGCTCCGAAAGTCGTGATCAGAGGCGCGTTCGGGAAGCGTGAATTCCGTGCGGATTTTCTTGCGCAGGAGGCAAAGAGCCGCGCTTTTTCAAAGGAAGATTTTTGCGAGTGCTTTTCAAAAACGGATCATTTTCCCTTCGCGGTTTCTTTCGGAAAATTTGAAAATGACGGAAAATGTTTTTTGGTCAAATCGGCCATGAACGCCTTTCGGAGAAGTATTTACGGGCGAATATTCGAGGAGCTTTCCTGCGGGCATGCATCCTTGGAAGAACGGACGATCTTGGTGCCGGAAGAGGAGATAAAGCCTTTCAAAACAGAAAATATTGCGGTGATTGACAGGGGATTTAGTAAATCGCTCTATACTCGTGCGAGCATTGATTTTGCTATATTTCAGCCAAAGAATTATAAAAACATTGAAGAAATATCGGCGTTTTTGGATATTTCAAAGTACTATGCGTGGCATAAATATCTATATTTTCCTGCATTCATGACGAGTGAGGACTTGGCGAATACGGAAAAATATTTAAACGATTTTGACGGCGTTTATTCGGAAGGAACCTATGCGCTCGAGTTTTGCCGCGAGCGCGGAATTGCTTTGTTTGCGGGCACAGGATTCAATATTTTCAACGGGACGAGCGCGCGCGTTTTGCGGCGGGAAGGAGTGGAGCATTTTGTCCTTTCCAAAGAAATGTCTTTTTCCGAAATAAGCGGTTCGGGCTGTTCGGATGCCTTCGTGTTTTCGGGCGGCTCGGTAAAGGTCATGGAGCTGTGCTATTGTCCGTTCGGGAAAAAGTGCGGGGATTGCGACCGCCGAAGCGGCTATCTTCTGAAAGATGAAGACGGGCGGGAATTTCCTCTTTTGCGCGGCGAGAATTCGGGGTGTCGTTTTGAGCTGTTTAACAATGTTCCGCTGGTTGCAAAGCGGCGCGGCGGAATGCTGTACGATTTCCGCGCTTTGACCGAGGAAGAGAAAGAGGCTTATTTAACGGGGCGGGAAGATGCCGTGTTAAAGGGCCGCACGGCGGGCGCGGCGAAGAGGGGTATTCTGTAAACGGGGCGCGTGCGTGCCTGTTTTGCGGAAGATGTTTTATTGTAGTATTTTGATGCGAGGAAAAATCTCTCAT
>CALVXE010000012.1 GCA_944368795.1 uncultured Clostridia bacterium
TACAGCGCGCGAGCTCGCGTATTTTCCTCTTCCACTTCCAAGCGAATGCGCACAAAACCATAATCCGCAGCGTATTTTTCCGCCAAGGCAAAAAACTCCTTTCCCAAACCGCGGCTGCGGTATTCTTCAAGGATATACAGCTCTTCCAGCCACAAAACTTTTCCGCCTGCTTCTCTCGAATAGGTTTTTGCAGTCAACGCAAATCCTACTTCCTTGCCGTCCGCTTCGAGAATGTATCCGTCGGCATATTCGTCTGAACGCATCAGCTCTTCAAACATTCTTTCATGGTAGTTCGTCGGAACGGAATGCAATACTGCCGACGAACTATAAAATTGTTCCGAAAGCCGAATAAATATCTCTCTGTCTTTTCTCTCTATTCTGCGAATCATAACTTTACCTTTGCTTTACTGAAATTTTTCCCTTGCAAGATTTATTCTGCGCCAAAATTATTTATCTTGATATCACTCAGCGACTTAATTGCTCCGTTCTATTTTGTTCTTCAAACAGCCGGAAAAGTCCAAAATATCATAAAAAACTTATATCATGAAATCCGCCGCAAAACGAAGAAGAAAATCTATGTTCAGAAAGAATTCGCCCTTTCTGCCAGTCTTTCTTGTTCCGTTTTCAATGCCGGACGAATGTGCTTTTTGTAAATGAAGACAAATATCGAAAGGAGTATCACATCCGCCCCCAGCCACGCGGACGGATTGGCAAAACATACGCCGATATATCCGAACAAACCCGCAAAGACAAAAGCCGCAATCACGCGCATGATCAGCTCCGTTACTCCGGAAAGCATCGTAACCGCCGAAAATCCCATCCCTTGGATAGCATTCCGGAAGACGTGGATCAGCCCCAAAAGCAAATACGTCCCCGCATTGATATACAGATACAATTCTGCCTGCGACTGAATGGAAGCATAATCGTCGGAAAACAATTTCAACAGAGGGACCTTTAAAGCAAAGACAAGCAAAAAGCCGACTGCGCTGAATATTACGATAAGGATCACGCCGATATTGATCCCCTTTTTAATGCGTTCAAATTTATGCGCCCCGTAATTCTGCGCACAATAGGTAGCCATTGCCGCCCCCATTGCAATAAACGGCTGCTGGGCAATCGAATCGATTTTGGAAGCTGCAGTATAAGCCGCAACCGTCAAAGTCCCCATCGAATTGAGCACCGACTGCACCGACATGATCCCGACCGCCGTGATCGAAAACTGCAGAGCCATCGGCAACCCTACTTTGACGTGCTTCCATGCAAAGGTTGAGTTCCAGCGGAGATGCCTCTTCGAAATACGCAATATTTCATACTTTTTTAACCCGTATATGACGCACGCCATCCCTGCCAAAAGCTGCGAGGCAACCGTAGCAACACCCGCTCCCATAACTCCCATTTTAAATACGAGTATGCAAAGAAAATCGAACCCGATATTCAACAGCGAAGCTATGATCAGAAAAATCAAGGGAGACCGACTGTCGCCTATCGCCCGGAGCATGGCTGCGGACATATTATAGATGATCGTAGCGATAATGCCCCAATATATGGTAACTATGTAAGAATGCGCATCTTCGATAATATCATCCCCCGTGCGCATCAGTCGCAAGAGAGGACGCGCCGTCGGAACGGCGATCGCCGTAACGACGACTGCAACAATCAAACTGAGCACACAGCAAGTGCCCACCGACCGCTTAAAGTTCTCTTCATCTTTTGCCCCGAAAAACTGCGCCATCAGAACGCCGAATCCGCTGGTAATACCCGAAATAAAACCGATCACTAAAAAGCTGATCGATCCCGTACACCCGACGGCGGCAAGAGCGGAAAGCGAAATCGTTTTGCCTACGATGATCGTATCGACCATGCTGTACAGTTGCTGAAATATATTGCTGATCAAGATCGGCACACAGAAATACAGAATATTTTTCCACGGACTGCCGACAGTAAGATCCTTTGAACCCTGCATAAAATGACCTGCTTTTCTTTTTTACTGCGGAATATTATAATAGGAAAGCAGTCGTTTGTCTATCGTTTATACCGTTATTTTTGCACTTTTTCATATAAATAAGAAACGTTTTTTAAAAATGAAAAGGCACATACCCGGCGACCCTGCCGAATGATATATTATTCCTTGTAAACCCGCCGAAAAAACAGCCGCTGCGCAGTAAGCACAAGAGCGAATACGACGAAATCAATCAAGATACACCAACTGAAGCCCGCATAACCCGACATCCCTTCCGCTGCAAATATTGCGGAATTTTCTTCAATCTGAACGCCGCCCGCCAAAAGAAGAACGGCTGCAAGATAGAGCACTATACTCAGACAGGGACAAATAATACCGCGGCCGCAACAAAGAACACACAGAACGCATTGCAGCAAAAGCGCAATCGACTTGCCCGCTTCGTCATTTTCCCCCTCCTCTTTTCAATCATTTGTTCTTTTTGAAAAGTTTTGACGTAAACGGCGGAAGATAGATATCATTGAGATTACGCACCTCGCCGGTCAACAGATCCGTGCCTTCCGCTTCTTCGACCCGTACGGTAACATCTCCGTCCGAAATATTAAAGGCACAATAGATACGATCTTCCCCCGATTCTCTCTTAAAACACATAAACTTATTATTCAATACGCATTTATCATAGGACCCGTAATTCAAGGCATGTTCGCTTTTCTTAATCTCGCTTAGCTTGCGTATAAACGCTGTGAGATCGGGCATTTTGTTGCGATCCAACGAATCTGCCCGGGGACGAAGCTTATAATCATTATCCGACTTATCGCCCTCCGCGCCGCACTCGCTGCCGTAATATATGCATGGAATGCCGGGCATCGCGAATAAGATTGCGTACATCGCGAAAATCTTCCGCTTATCCTGCAGGGCGGTATAAGCGCGAACGACGTCGTGATTGTCGGCAAAATTAAACAAGTGTTTTCCCGTATACAGGCACCATGGCTGCGGGCCGAACAAGCGCTCGAGCGAATGCTCGATTTCAAAGAGATTATCCGAATTCAAAGCGGACGTCAGGCCCTTGTAACATTCGTAATTGGTAATCGAATCGAGACGATCCGGCGATATATTCTTGGCAAAGTTTTGACCGTGGATCACCTCTCCCAACAAAAAGAAATCGGATTTTTTTGAGCGGACAATGCGGCGCAGCCATTCCATGAACCATTCGGGCAAAAGATAACATACATCCAAACGCAGCCCGTCGATCCCAAATTCATCGATCCAAAATTCTACGGCGCGGCGAAGATAATCGAGAACCGCATCGCATTGCAGGTTGAGTTTCACCAATTCCATATGGCCTTCCCAGCCCTCATACCAAAACCCGTCGTTATAGGCGGTATTCCCTCCGAAATTCAGATGAAACCAATTGCATTTATCAGAATTTTCGCGCCTTTCCCGTACTTCCTCAAACGCAAAAAAACGCCTTCCGACGTGATTGAATACCCCATCCAATACAACGCGGATGCCGGCCGCATGAAATTTTTCGACAAGCGCTTTGAATTCCGCATTATCGCCTAAACGCCGATCCACTTTAAAAAAGTCGACCGTATCATAGCCGTGCCGTTCGCTCTCAAAGAGCGGATTGAACAGGACGGCATTAAATCCCTGTTGTTTAATATAAGGGATATTCTCCTCTACAGCGCCGAAACGATGCCTCGTTTCCCCAAAGTCATTCTCCCTTTCCGCGCCGCAATAGCCGAGCGGATAAATTTGATAAAAAACGCTCTCGTCAAACCACATATTCTGTCAACCTTAAGAATGTATTGCCGTTTTCTTACAGCTTCTGCTATTATAGCACTTTAACGCGAAAAGGTCAATTGTCAGTTTGCCAAGAGCCCCGATAAAATCAATAGACGAAAACCGAAAGGCGGTCCGAGTACCGATGTTCAATTTTTTCAATATAAAAAATCTTTGCGGTCGGCTTATGAACAAATGACTTTCTGCCGATTTTGTGGTATACTATTCGAGTACTAATTTACGGAGGCTAAACTATTGAGCGGATTTTTCGGTGTAGTTTCGAAAAAAGACTGCGTATTTGACCTGTTTTTCGGCACGGATTACCATTCGCATCTCGGCACAAGGCGGGGCGGCATGGCTGTATATGGAAAAAACGGATTCAACCGTGCCATACATAATATTGAAAATTCACCTTTTCGTACGAAATTCGAACGCGATTTCGATGAAATGAAAGGCAACCTCGGCATCGGCTGTATTTCCGACAACGAACCTCAGCCCCTGTTGGTACGCTCGCACCTCGGCAATTTCGCCATCGCGACGGTAGGCCGCATAAACAATACGGACGATTTGGTGAAAAGTTCGTTCGCGGGCGGAAAGACGCACTTTTTGGAAATGAGCGGCGGAAGCATCAACGCAACCGAACTGACCGCGGCTCTCATCAACCGCGGATCGACGATTCAGGAAGGCATTCGCATCGCACAGGACGCTATCGACGGCTCGATGTCTATCCTCGTACTCACTCCCGAAGGAATTTATGCCGCGCGCGATAAATTCGGCCGCACCCCCGTCTCGATCGGAAAAAAGAGAGACTCCTACTGCGTTACCTTCGAATCGTTCGCCTATCTCAATCTCGGATACAAAGCGGTGCGCGAACTCGGACCGGGAGAAATCGATTTCATCACACCCGAAGGCGCGGAAATCCTCGCTCCTGCGCACAATGAAATGAAGATATGTACCTTTCTGTGGGTATATTACGGTTTTACCGCCTCCAGTTATGAGGGGCTCAACGTAGAGCAAATGCGCTACAACTGCGGCGCGGCGCTCGCCCGGCGCGATAACGTGGAAGCGGACGGCGTTGCCGGACTCCCCGATTCGGGTACGGCACATGCCGTAGGCTATGCGAACTGCTCAAAGATCCCTCTTGTGCGCCCGTTCGTTAAATATACGCATACCTGGCCGCGCTCGTTTATGCCGGCCAACCAAACGCGGCGCGACCTGATCGCGCACATGAAACTCGTGCCCATTGATTCGCTCATCCGCGGCAAGAAGCTGGTACTGATCGACGATTCGCTCGTACGCGGGACTCAGCTGCGCGGCACCGCAGACTTCCTCTACAACAGCGGCGCGAAAGAACTGCATATTCGGCTCGCCTGCCCGCCCCTTTTGTATGGCTGCCCGTACCTCAATTTTTCACGTTCGACATCCGAAATGGAGCTGATCGCGCGGCGTAAAATCGCCGAATTGGAAGGTGAAAAAGCGGACATTGCGCCCTATACCGATCCCGATTCTCCGCAGTATGCCGCGATGGTCGAAGCGATACGCAAGGATATCGGTTTTACCACCCTTAAATATCACAGACTGGACGACATGCTCGGTTCGACGAATATGCCTGCCTGCAAATTCTGTACCTATTGCTGGAACGGTAAAAAATAGATCGATGATTGAATGAACGACCAAAACGCCGCGTACATCAGTATGCGGCGTTTTATATTTTATGAAAAGCTTGCGCAGGCATCAAAAAACAGCCTTGATTCCGCGGAATATGCGCGAAGGAGCACCGTCGTTGCATACGACTCGATGCCGAAAAAAGAAGCCTTTTGCCAAACATAAAAGAGCAGGCCAAATTTCAAGCCTGCTCTTTTTATATTCGAACCATTCAAACGTTTACAAAATTTTTTCGGAAAGCAATTTGATTCCTTTCTCTTCCAGAAGTTTCACCGCGCGTTCGGTATCCTCCACGCGCATCAGGATCTTTGCCGAATTGTGATTGGTGAGAACGAACGAATACAGATATTCGATATTCATATTTGCCTCTTCCATCAAGGCGACCACTTCGGCAAGCGCATTCGGCTTATCGTCCACCTCCACGCCGATCAGTTCGGTGATACCAACGGTAAAACCCTCATTTTTGAGGATCTCGTACGCGCGCTCGTTATCGCGCGCGATAAAGCGGACAATCCCGAAATCTTTGGTATCGGCGATGGACAGCGTAACGAAATCGACCCCTTCTTTTCCGAGCGCATGGGTAAGTTTATACAATCTACCCGGCCGATTTTCCATAAATACCGACAATTGCTTTACTAACATCATAAATCCTCCTTATAAATGTATATTAAATCTTACGGAAAAACAGCTGTTTGGCATTGTTTGCGCAAAAGCATAAACAAGCGTTAACCCGGCAGCCGCCGAATTTATCGGCGGTCAATCACCCGAACAGCCTTTCCTTCACTGCGCTGAATACTTCCGCTCTCGCAAAGTTTTATCTTCGCGCTCAAACCGATGTACGAATTGACTTCCGTTTCCACCTTTTTCTTGATGGATTCAAGGTCGGATACTTTATCCGGCGCAAGATTTCCCGCAAGTTCGATATCGATTTCCATCACGTCGAGATTGTTGATGCGGTCGACGTAAATCATATAGTGCGGCGATACGCCCGCAACGTTCATGATCGCCGCCTCGATCTGCGACGGGAAGACATTGACGCCGCGGATGATCAGCATATCGTCCGAACGTCCTTTGACTTTGCTCATCTTGACCGTCGTCCTGCCGCAGGCGCATTTGCCTGCCGTCAGCGTGCACAGATCGCGCGTGCGGTAACGGATGAGCGGCTGTCCCGTCTTTGTGATCGTGGTAAAGACGAGTTCCCCTTCGCTTCCGAACGGCAGCGGTTCCAGAGTTTCGGGGTCGATAATCTCGGGAATGAAGTGGTCTTCCTGCACATGGCTGCCCTGCTTCTGCATACATTCCATCGCGACTCCCGGTCCGGAAATTTCCGAAAGGCCGTAAATATCCAATGCGTCGATATTCAAGAGACGTTCAAGTTCGTCGCGCATTTGATACGTCCACGGTTCCGCTCCGAAAGCGCCGCCCACCAAGGAAAAATCTTTGATGTCCATACCGGCTTTCTGAATTTCGGTACCCAAAAAGATCGCATACGAAGGAGTACAGCAGAGATGCGTCGCACCGAAATCGCGCAGCAGCGTAAGCTGACGGATCGTGTTTCCCGCACTGGCGGGAACGGTGGAGGCGCCGATCTTCTGCGCGCCGTAATGCGCTCCCAATCCGCCGGTAAACAGCCCGTAGCCATATGCTACATGGACCAAAGAATCTTTTGTAACTCCCGCCATGGCGAGCGATCTGGCCGCAACTTCCGCCCATATGTCGATATCGTTCTGCGTATAGCCCACAACGGTCAGCTTACCCGTCGTACCGGAAGACGCATGCACTTCGACGATATCGCTTTGGTCCGCCGAATAAAATCCGAACGGATACGCGGCGCGAAGATCGTGCTTGACGGTAAACGGAAGTTTGCTTAAATCGGAAACGCTCTTGATATCCGACGGTTTTATTTTAAATTCGTCCATCTTGGCGCGGTACGGCTTACAATTTCTGTAAACATATTCGACCGTTTTTTTCAGCCGCTCGCTCTGCAGATTCTCCATTTCCGAACGCGAAAGGCACTCGTATTCGGGTTGGTAAATATAATCTTTCAGTTTCCCTTTCATCTTTTCCTCCTCAGGAGTATCACACGGCCGCGTAACCGAGTTCAAATGCTTTTTTATTCATTTCCATCGTCTTCTGCGGGATGCATGATAAGAGCGCACCCTCAAACTTATCGCGATCGAAATTCATCTTCTTGCAAAGCGCGCCGAGCATGACGGAGTTCGCGGCTTTGGCATTGCCCGCTTTCAGCGCCAAACCGAGCGCATCCACTCCGGTCCCCGGCAGCTTTGCTTCGATGCCTTGGGGATATTCCGCTGCCCCCGTAACGACGGGCATCGGCATGATTTCCTGCGTGGAATACAGGATCGCTCCGCCCTTTTTCAGATAGTGGGCATAACGCAGCGCTTCCAGTTTTTCAAAGGCGAGGATCAGATCCGCACATCCCTCGTCGATAATGGGAGACGCGATCTTCTGCCCGATACGCACATACGTCATGACGCTTCCGCCGCGCTGCGCCATTCCGTGCACTTCGCTCAGCTTTACGTCAAAGCCTTCTTCCAAAGCATATTTTCCGAGTACGCGGCTTGCGAGCAAAGTACCCTGCCCGCCGACGCCGACGATCAAAATATCCATATTATTTTACCTCCCCGTCGATCGCCCCGAATTTGCAGACGCTCTTGCACAATCCGCATTCGGTGCACAGCGAGACGTCGATCGTGATCCCGTTTTTGCCGTTTACGATTGCAGGGCAGCCGAGTTTGAGGCAGGCCTTGCACTTTTTGCATTTGTCGTTGATCCTGAACCCCGTATACAGTTTTTTCGTCAACAGAACGCAGGGTTTCTTGGCAATGATAACGGAAACTTCGTCCTTGGCAAGCTCTTCGCGCACAGCGGCTTCCGTTTCTGCAAGATTGCCCGGATCGACCGTACGCACGTTCGGCACTCCCACGGCGCGGCATACTTCCGCCAAATCGAGCTCGTATGTAGGTTCGTTTTTGATGGTTTTACCCGTGGCGGGATGGTTCTGATGACCCGTCATTCCCGTCGTGCGGTTGTCCAGAATGATAACCGTGATTTTCGCCTTATTGTATACGGCGTCCACGAGCCCCGTGATGCCGCTGTGGATAAACGTCGAATCGCCGATAACGGCAACCGAATGCTTGTGCGCTTCGGGGTCCGCCTTATCGAAACCGATCGCCATCCCGACGCTCGCCCCCATACATACGACGGCATCCATCGAACCGAGAGGCGGCACGGCGCCCAAAGTATAACAGCCGATATCTCCCAAAACATTGAGTTTCAGTTTGGACAGGACATAAAATACGCCCCTGTGCGGACAACCCGCACAGAGCACGGGCGGACGGGCGGGAACGTCGGCGGGAACCGCCTCGACTTTTTTACCGAGCACGCATTCTCGGATGAGATTAGCGGTAAATTCGCCGCAGCGCGGGAAGATGTTTTTCCCTTCTACGGAGATGCCGGCGGCTTTGACCAGGGTCTCGATGTGCGGCGCAAGCTCTTCCGCCACAATGCACCGTTTTACGCTTCCGGCAAATTTGCGGATAAGTTCGAAGGGCAGAGGATACACCATGCCGAGTTTCAGAACGCTCGCTTCGGGCAGAGCTTCCTTTACGTATTGATACACCCCTCCGGAACAAATAATTCCGAGCTCTTTGCTCCCCTCTTCAATGCGGTTGATAGCAAAACTTTCGGAATCCTGCGAAAGCTTTTTCATCCGCTCTTCCACGACTGCATGCTTGACGCGCGCATTCGCGGGCATCATGACGTACTTTTTGATATCTTTTTCATAGGCGCGCAGAGGCTGTTCCTGCCTCTCTTCCAATTCTACAAGGCTCTGCGAATGCGCAACGCGCGTCGTGATGCGCAAAATAACGGGGGTATCGTACCGCTCGGAAAGTTCAAAGGCAAGTTTCGTAAACTCCTTTGCTTCCATGCTGTCCGAAGGCTCCAGCACGGGCACCTGCGCGCTTACGGCAGTCAGCCTGGTATCCTGTTCATTCTGCGAAGAAAATACGGACGGATCGTCGGCAACGGCAATCACGAGTCCCCCGTTTACGCCCGTATAAGATGCGGTAAACAAGGGGTCGCAAGCGACGTTCAGACCGACGTGTTTCATCGAAACGATCGAGCGGGCTCCGCGGATGGATGCGCCGATCCCCACTTCCAATGCGACCTTTTCATTCGGGGACCATTCGCTGTATACATCGTCGTAACGGGCGAGTTCTTCGGTAATTTCCGTAGACGGCGTACCGGGATATGCCGCGGCCACTTTAACGCCCGCTTCCCAAGCGCCCCGCGCTACGGCAAAATCGCCCAATAATAATTTTTTCATATGCATAACCTACCTTTTGTTTTTACCTGTTTCTCAATGATTCTGTTTCCGCAAATCGATAACGCGCTTTACCTTTCCTTCCGCGCGTTTGATGGAAAACGGCTCTACCAGTTTTACTTTCACGTCGATCTGCAAAACGACGCGCAGCGCATGTTTGATCTTGGCCACCAGTTCTTCCAATTTGGAATAGTCGGTCAAAAGATTCGTATCTCCGACTTCCACGCGCACTTCAATGGTGTCCATATAATTCACGCGGTCAACGATAATTTCGTATGTTTTGCCCAGTTCGTTCATCCCCATGAGGACGCTTTCGATCTGCGAAGGGAACACGTTTACTCCGCGAATGATCAGCATATCGTCCGTACGTCCGACCACGCGCGACATGCGCGCCGTCGTACGGCCGCACTTACACGGCTCGTAGGTGAGCGACGTGATATCTTTCGTTCGGTAACGGAGTACGGGCATACCTTCCTTTGTAAGGGTCGTAATGACCATTTCCCCTTTTTCACCTTCCGGGAGCACCTTGTTCTGCTCGATATTGACGATTTCGGGATAAAACATATCTTCGTTGATATGCATGCCCGCCTTTTCGCGGCACTCGCCCGCGACCCCGGGACCGCCCACTTCCGTAAGTCCGTAATTTTCCGTCGGAAAGGCGCCGAGGATCTGCTGCAGAGATTCGTGCATTTCCGCAGTGGAAGCTTCCGCCCCCATGCATACGAGACGCACTTTCAAATCGCCCAAAACGCCCATCTTTTTTGCCGTTTCCGCAAGATACATCGCATAGCTCGGCGTCGCGATGAGCGCCGTAGCGCCGAAATCTTTGAGGAGCATGATCTGCCTTTCCGTATTGCCCGAAGACACGGGCACCACGGTAGCCCCCAACTTCTCTACGCCGTAATGCAGCCCGAAGCCGCCCGTAAAGAGGCCGTACCCGAACGCGACATGGAATATATCTTCGTCGGTAGCGCCCGCCATCGTGAGAATGCGGGCAATACAGGTAGACCAATCGTCGAGATCCTTGCGCGTGTATCCCCCAACGATGGGTTTTCCGGTGGTTCCGCTGGAAGCATGCAGGCGCACGATCTGCTTCATCGGCACGGCAAACAGGCCGAACGGATAATGTTCGCGCAAATCATCCTTGGTGGTAAAGGGAATATTTTCGATATCCTTGAACGTTTTGATATGTTCGGGCTTCAATCCGATCGAATCAAACCGCTGCCTGTACATGGGCACGCGCTCGTATGCGTACGCAACGATATGCTTTAAACGTTCGAGCTGGATTTCGCGGATCGTCTTTCTGTCCGCCGTTTCGATTTCGGGACTGAACATCATCATATCCTCCCTCTTTCGCAATAAAATACTGTTAAGAATTATTTTATCACATTTTTCTCTTTACGGCAACCCATTTACCGAAATTTCTGCCGCAGAATCGGGAATTTTTTGTTTTGCCGCGGCCGTCGAACTTTATGCGCTGCTCTTTCCGCAAACGGACAAAACCCGACAAAAGCGAAGGCGGTTCCGCCGACCGCGGAACCGCCTTCGTTCTTATTCATGTGCGTTGCAGGAGGAACGATTCATGCCCCTGTCGTTTCGGCGATCTTTGCCGCAAGCAGGCGATACCCTTTCTCGATATCTTCGCAGCCAAGCACGGCGCTCTCCATCGGACAATAGCCCGTGCCCTGACGATTTCTGATCCGTTCCGCAGAGTTTTCTCTGGTGTACGGGATACCGTACCGCCGCAAAATATCTTCGGCGCTTCGCGACATCGTTTTTGCATAGACAGCGGCGACCCCCGCCTTTATAAACAATATTGCCGCAGCTTTCCCGACGACAAGATCGGCGACCGAATAGCCTTTCAGATCCTTTTCCGCCGCCAGCAGTTCCATCATGGGCATAATTCCGCGCTTGTCGCTGACAAGCAGGTCCGCTCCCTTTGCAAGGCAGATCGTATGCCCTTTCAGCCCGGATATCGCTCGATCCAGATCCGTCATTCTTGTCTATCCTTCTGGAGCAAAAACCGCAGCCCCATTACGATGAAAGGAACGAGCACCGCCTGCAAGACCATGCCGAGGAGCCCTTCCTGTATCTGCACCCATATTACGGCAGGGGTAAAAGGCGCAATTCCCTGAAAGATTGCCGCAAGGAGCAGGAAGGTCAGCCTGCCGGCGACCTGCGCAAGAAGCACAGCCGGGAAAGCCATCCAACCGTTGTGCGCGATCCGCCGCGAAAACAGCCCCGAAACGGCGGCGAACACCGCGAGTTCCGCCATCATGAACGGCAGACGCGCGGCCGCCGGCATGGGAGACTGCCACGCCGAAGTGATCAGAAAACTGAACAGAGGAGAGGCGACCCCGATCCCTATTCCCCACCATGTCCCGAGCAGGCATCCGCCCAGCAGTACCGGCAGATACATGGGCAGCCAACGCATTCCGCCCGCCTGACCGAGCGCAAGGTGCACGAGCTGCGGCAACAGCACGGCAAGCGCGACCAATCCGACGGATATGATGCTTTTGACCGTTATCTTTATTTTGGCAGAACAATTTTTCTGCGCCAACACATTCTCTATCATGTTCATTCTCCTCTTTTGAAATATTCGGTGATCTTCCGCATCTTTTCCTGTTGGAGGACTTTAAACGGACAGCGCCGGTTGCAGTGCCCGCACTTACGGCAGGCATCCGCTTTGACAGTAAGCTTGTCGTAATGATTGGCCGCCATTTTATCTCCCGCAAGCGAAAGGTCGTAATATTTATTCACGAGTCCGATATCGATTCCCGCCGGACAGGGCTGACAGTGGTTGCAGTACACGCAGGTTCCGGCCGCCGATTCCGGCGCAAAATCGGCGATAGCGGAATAATCCCGCTCTTCCTGCGAACTTTCCGGATATCGAAGCAGCTCTGTCAAATCGGCCGCGTTCCGTACGCCCGGCACTACGGTGAGCACGGCGGGACGATCGAGGCAATACTGAATGCATTGATTGCGCGTTAGCGCACATTGAAAAGGCGACGTTTCCGCACTGAGCAGCCGCCCGCCGTGGAACGGTTTCATCACGGAAATTCCGATCCCTTCCGCCTCACAGCGGCGGAAAAGAGCCGTGCGCTCCTGTATGCTTCCGATGCCCAGTTCGTCTCCGCGCTCAAAATCGTACGCCGGATTGATCGAAAACATCATCATATCGACGACGCCGGTATCGATGACCGTATTCGCCACCGACGGCGTATGCGAAGAAAACCCGATATGCCGCACAATCCCTGCCGAACGCAATTCTTGTACATATTCTAAAATCCCGTTTTTGCAGATCTCTTCAAAATCGTCCTCTTCGTCGATGCAATGCAAAAAGCCGAAGTCGATATAATCTGTTCCGAGCGCTTCCCTTTCCCATTCGAAAGTGCGGCGAATCTCTTCGAGATCGCGCGACCATCCGTATTCGCCGTTCTCTCCGTATACCGCGCCGAAATGCAACTGAAAATAAACCTTTTCGCGCCTGCCGCGCATAGCCCGGCCGAAGGGCTCGTAAACACTTTTTCCGCCCGCACAGAGATCAAAAAAATTGATGCCCGCATCGATCGCTTTCGCCACGACGGTTTCAATTTCGCTCGGCGCTGCGTTTTGAATGCCGCCCATTCCCAAACCGAGAGTGCCGATCATTTCTTCCCCGCGCGGCAGTTTTCTGTATTGCATGCTCATTGCTCGAAAACCTTTGCGACCTCCTGCAACAGCGTGCGAATGGGGAGATGCTGCGGGCACATCGCTTCGCATCGGCCGCATTTGATGCAGTCAGAGGCCTTGCCGCCTCCCGCCGTATGTATGGTATGATAGTAATTCGCATTCCAATCGTGAAATGCGTTGTGCGCGTTCAGGCAGGCAAACAGATCGGGAATGGCTATCTTCTTCGGGCACTGTTCCGTGCAGTAGCGGCAGGCCGTACACGGGATCAGATCCTGCGCGCGGAATATCTCGCGCACTTTCCCGATGGCCGCAAATTCCTCTTCGCTCAGCGGCGTAAAATTTTTCATGAACCCGACGTTTTCCGTCATCATCGCCATGCTGCCCATACCCGATAGCACCATCGCCACTCCTTCGAAACTTGCGGCAAAGCGTATCGCATAACTTGCGGGTGATCCGCCGCCCAAATCGTCGAGGATTTTTTTTGCCGACGCCGGCAAATTCACCAAACTTCCCCCTTTCACGGGTTCCATCACTATGACGGGTTTGCCGAATTTGCGGCATACTTCATAGCATTTGCGGCTTTCTACGGAAGCGTCTTCGTAATCGACGTAATTAAACTGGATCTGCACGACCTCCACTTCGGGATATTCCGTCAGGATTTGCTCCAAAACCTCCGCTTTATCGTGAAAAGAAAGCCCGAAATGCTTGATCAGTCCCTCTTTTTTAAATTCCAACGCCGTTTCGTAAGCGCGCAGGCGCTTATACTTTTCAAATATATTCTTGTCCTGCGCATGCATTAAATAAAAATCAAAATATTCCACCCCGCAAGCCCGCAATTGGCTTTCGAACAGAGGGCGTATCTCCTCCTGCCGTTCAAAATAGCCGGAAGACAGTTTGTTTGTCAGCACATACGATTCCCGCGGGTATCGGGACGTCAGGCATTCGCGCAGGGCCGTTTCGCTCTTTCCTTCCAAATACCCGTGCGCCGTATCGAAATAATTGAACCCGTTTGCAAAAAACGTTTCGATCATGCGGGAAAATTCTTCCGTATCGACCGCTTCGCCCTTCATGGGCAGCCGCATGCAACCGAATCCGAAATTCTTTTTGACCTTAAAAAATTGCTGCATAACTTCCCCTTCCCTGTTTTAGCTGATTTCTCACCGCGGGCGCGGTTCCCAAAACGTTGACCGCCCGCGGTTGGCACAAATATCTTTTCGCTTACCTCTACATTTTCGGCAAAAACTTTTCGTATCCGCCGCTGCCGTGCCGCAGCGACCGCGACACGCGCGAGAGCGTCGCCGATGAGATATCCGTTTCCGCAATGATCTCGGCGTACGTCTTGCCTGCAATAAGCATTTTTGCCGCCGCGGCGCGCTGTGCCATCTGTTCGACTTCCTGATAGGTGCATAAGTCAGACAAAAGTTCGGCAAAATCTTTCTTCGATTTGCAGTTCGTCAAAGTTTCATAAAGGACGTCTGCCATATATTCGGAATCTTTCATCGCCCGGCCTCGCTATATCTCTTCCGAGGATTTACGCAAAAATGCCGCCGTTTTTTCGCTCTTCGGATGTTCGAACACCTCTGCCGGCGTTCCTTCTTCCTCGATCACCCCGTCTGCCATGAATATGACGTGATCGGCCACATTTTTTGCAAACTCCATTTCGTGCGTTACGACGATCATGGTGCTGTCTGACGATTTCAGTCCCTTGATGACCTTGAGCACTTCGCCCGTAAGTTCCGGATCGAGCGCAGACGTCGGCTCATCGAAGCACAAAATATCCGGATTCAGAGCAAGCGCGCGCGCGATCGCCACGCGCTGCTGCTGCCCGCCCGAAAGCTCATACGGGTAGGAATCGCGCTTTTCCGAAAGTCCCACACGGGCGAGAAGACTTTCCGCCTTCTCCTCTATGCGCGCCTTTTGGTTCGCCTTTATTTCGGCAAGTATTTCCCGCTGCTCCGCTTTGCGCGCCTTTTTCTCCTCGGCGGAAAGAGCAGGAATACGGGAAGCCTTTTCCAAAGCCGCGGCATATTCCGCCCGCTTTTGTTCCAGCATCTCCCTGCGGGCCGCGGCGGCGGAATCCCTTTCCTTCTCATATTCCGCCAAAACGTTCGCCCTTTCTTTTTTCTGCTCCTCTTTCAATTCGGCAAAAATTTTCCTTTGCTCCGCTTTATCCGTTCCGTTCGGCCCGGAAGACTGCGCGTCGGAGACTGCTTTCAATGCTGCGGCATGTTCCGCGCGCATCTTTTTCAGCTCTGCGCGGTGCTCCGCCGCGGCGGCTTTGTCTCTGCTTTTCATTTCTGCCGTAATTTCGTAAATTTCCCTCTTTTGCCTATCTTTCAACAGTTGTCTTTCCGATTTTGAGGCTTCGCGCAGATTTGCGGCGAACTCCTCTTTTCGGCGGCGGTAATCCTGCTTTGCCAGCAGAGTTTGTGCCAACGTAATATTTTTAAATACGGTATACTGCGGAAAAAGATTGAATTGCTGAAATACCAGCCCGAAATGCAGGCGCTTTTCGCGGATGCGGTTATCCGAATTTTGCTTTTTTTCGGCCGCATCGAACAGCTTTTCTCCGCCGAGCCGCAATTCGCCTCCGTCGGGGATCTCCAAAAAATTCAGACAGCGCAGCAACGTCGTTTTGCCGCCCCCCGAAGAACCGATGATGGCGAGCACTTCCCCTTTTTCGAGGGAAAAAGAGATCCCTTTCAAGACCTCGTTTTCGCCGAATTTTTTCATATAGTTTTTTACTTCGAGAAATGCCATAGCTTATACCCTGAAATAACCAAGTCCTTTTTCCAAGCGCCCGAAAACGATCGTAAGAATACCGATAAAGGCAAGATAAAACAATCCCGCGTACAATATGGGAATAATGATATTCACCGCATACGTGGCCGTAACCGTCGTTGCAACGCGGATGATCTCTACGACCGCGATCGTGTTGGCGAGAGAGGTATCTTTTACGAGCGTCATAACTTCGTTGCTCATCGGCGCAAGCACGCGTTTGATCACCTGCAGCAGAACGATCTTAAAAAAGATCTGCGTTTTCGTCATGCCGAGCACCTGCCCCGCCTCATACTGCCCTTTCGAAATGCTTTCGATGCCGCCGCGGTATATCTCGGAAAAGTAACAGGCGTAATTGATGACGAAAGCGATCAGCGCCGCCAGAAAACGGTTGCTGAAAGCCGGCAGGCCGATCAGACCCGGCCCGTAAAAAATGATGAGAAGCTGCAGCATGAGCGGCGTACCGCGCACGATCCATACGATTACCCGAAACAGTGCCTTTACAGGCCAAAATTTCGACATCGTACAAAACGCGACGATCAGACCGAGCGGAAGAGCAAAAACCAAGGTCAGGGCGAACAGCTCGAGCGTTGTCAAAAAACCGATCGCAAGTTCGCCGATTATATCGAAAAACATGCCCTTTCTCCGCTTTCGTTATGCCTCGTTGTACGCCATCGGCGCGAACACGGTATATCCCAAAACCATTTTACCCGCATCTTTGATCGCTTGGAAATCCCCGTCGGTCGGATATGCATAATCCTTCTGATAAGTCCCGAAATCGTCGGTTACGATCACATCCTGCAAGCCGTATTTTTCGGCAATGGCCTGCATCGTTCCGTCCTGTACAAGCCCCGCAAGGATATTGTTGAACGCTGCGGGCAGGTTGCTCCCTTCGCGGAAGCCGATCGCGTAATATTCTTCCTCCACTCCCTCGATTTCAACGACGGCGAGCGAATTGTGGTATGCGCCTGTCTCCGCCGTAACATAATACCCGGCCATGACAGCGTCGATCACCCCGATCTCGCTCGTGCCAGATGAAATTTCGGTAAATACGTCGAGCTGCTTCTTCAGCCCCGAAGGAGATTTTCCGAATACGTCCTGAATCGTCGTGTATCCTGCCGATCCCTCTTCCGCGACAAACGTAGACGCAGCTTTCATCCCTTCCAAAGTAGAAAATTTCTCGGCGTTTTGTTTGCTGACGATGGCCACCTGCTTATTGACCATATACATGCCGGAAAAATCCAAACCACCGATCTGTTGGTTGCGGTCCTCGTCCCAGTAACCGTCGTCGCGGTCCTGCGTATATGTAAACCCATTCCAAGCCATATCGATGCTTCGGTTATCGAGCTCGGCTTCTTTATTGTTCCAATCGATCTCTTCGCATACGAGGTCGACCCCGATCACGTTTGCAACTGCCTGGGCCAATTCGATATCAAAGCCCACGAGTTTCTTTTCGCTGCATGCGGAAAACATCGCAACGCCGCTCACCAACAATACGAGCGAGCAAATTACAGCCAGCAACTTTTTCATAAAACAAAACTCCTTTTGCCGCACCATAGGCGGCATTTTTGCCGCTTTTGCGCGGCCGCATTGTTTGCTCCATGCCCTTTCGCACAGGCAACGCGTCTATTATACTTTATTGCGCTAAATTAGTAAAGTGTTTTTGCCCGCATAACGAAACTTTTATTTTCCGGCGCCTCATATCATCAATATAAAAATTTTTAAAAAAACAGATATTTTCGATGTTATTTGAGCGATATTATTAAAAATACATCAAAAATTATCGAGTTTTTCGCCAGATTTTACCGATTTTTTATACAGAACATTCCAAAGCATGCGTAAAATCTATTGTTTTTCAGCAATTTTTTTCAGTTAACGTTTCCAGGCTGTGATAAAATTACAAATTTTAACTGAACACGTTTTTTTTCGCCGAACGATTGAAATTCAAAATTTTTCGTCTATAATATTAAGTAAGAATAAAAATAAAAAGGAGCCCTATCATGAGCAAAGCGCAGACTTGCCCCGAAAAGCAGCTTTTGACGGACGATTATCTTCAAAAGCTGGACGCTTACTGGCGTGCCGCGAACTATCTCGCCGCCGCACAGCTGTATATGTTGGACAACCCCCTGCTCCGCGAACCCCTTACGCGCGATCAGATTAAAAAGAAGATCGTCGGCCACTGGGGTACCGTGCCCGGACAGAACTTTGTATACGCGCACCTCAACCGCGCGATCAAAAAGTACGATCTCGATATGATCCTCCTTTCCGGCCCCGGCCACGGCGGTAACTTTTTTGTAGCGAATTCGTACCTTGAAGGCACTTACAGCGAGGTATATCCCAATGTCGGGCAGGACCGCGAAGGCATGAAAAAACTCTGCAAACAATTCTCCTTCCCCGGCGGGATCTCCAGCCATGTCGCGCCAGAAACGCCCGGTTCTATCAATGAAGGCGGTGAACTCGGCTATTCCCTCGCGCACGCGTTCGGCGCCGTGTTCGATAACCCCGATCTGATCGCGGCCGTTACGGTCGGCGACGGAGAAGCGGAAACAGGCCCTCTTGCTACGGCATGGCATTCCAATAAATTCCTCAACCCCGCTTCCGACGGCGCCGTATTGCCTATCCTGCATCTGAACGGATATAAAATCAATAACCCGACGATCTTTGCACGCATTTCGCACGAAGAAGTTGAAAGCTTTTTCCGCGGCTGCGGCTGGAAGCCCTATTTTGTCGAAGGCGACGACCCCATGCCTATGCACAGGCGCATGGCTGAAACGCTCGACAAATGCATCGAAGAGATCAAAAAGATTCAAAAGAACGCGCGCGAAGGCAAAAATACCGAACGCCCGTTCTGGCCGATGATCGTCCTGCGTACGCCGAAGGGATGGACGGGACCGAAAGTCGTGGACGGGCTGCAGATCGAAGGAAGCTTCCGCGCCCATCAGGTTCCTATAACCATGGAAAAGCCGGAACATATGCAGCTGCTCAAAGATTGGCTGCTGAGCTATAAGCCCGACGAACTCTTCGACGAGAATTACCGTTTGAAACCCGAATTGCGCGCGCTTGCCCCCGAAGGAGACCGCCGGATCAGCGCCAATCCGCATGCGAACGGCGGCAAACTTCTGCGCGACCTGCGCCTGCCCGATTTCAAAAAATATGCTGTCGACGTGCCCGCCCCCGGCGCCGTGCGCACGCAGGATATGCTTGAATTGGGCGGTTACATCCGCGACGTCTTCCGTCTCAACGAAGACAGCAAAAATTTCCGCGCGTTCGGCCCGGACGAATGCATGTCGAATCGGCTTTACCGCGCTTTTGAAGCGACGAACCGCGACTTTAACGCAGAAATCTATCCCAACGACGATAAACTCGCCAAAGACGGCCGCATTATGGACTCGTATCTTTCCGAACACATGTGCGAAGGCTGGCTGGAAGGTTACATCCTCACCGGGCGCCACGGTTTCTTCGCTTCGTATGAGGCGTTTATCCGCGTCGTCGATTCGATGGCCGCACAGCATGCCAAATGGCTGAAAGTCTGCAATCAGCTTCCCTGGCGGCAGGATATCGCCTCTTTGAACCTTATTTTGACCTCCAACGTCTGGCAGCAGGATCACAACGGATTTACCCATCAGGATCCCGGATTCCTCGATCATATCGCCAATAAAAAAGCGGACGTCGTGCGCATGTACTTACCGCCCGATGCAAACTGCCTCCTCTCTTGCTTTGACCATTGCGTAAAGAGCAAAAACTATGTCAATGTGATCGTTGCATCCAAACATCCCAGCTTCCAGTGGCTGACTATGGAACAGGCTGTTAACCATTGTACGCAGGGCGTTTCCATCTGGGATTGGGCGAGCAATGACGCGGGAGCCGAACCCGATCTCGTCATCGCATGCTGCGGAGATACCCCTACGCTCGAAGCGCTTGCGGCAACCACCATTCTGCGCGACAATCTTCCCGATTTGAAAATCCGTTTCGTGAATGTCGTCGACCTCATGAAACTGCAGCCGCACGGCGTACATCCGCACGGCCTTACCGATGCGGATTACGATGCAATCTTCACGAAAGATAAACCCATTATTTTCAACTTCCACGGCTATCCCACTCTCATTCATGAGCTGACATATACCCGCCACAATAAAAATCTGCATGTGTTCGGGTATGTGGAAGAAGGCACGATCACGACGCCGTTCGATATGCGCGTACAAAATAAGATCGACCGCTTCGACCTCGTCAAAACGGCGATCACGGTTCTGCCGCAGCTCGGCAATACGGGCTCCGCTCTCTTCCAAAAGATGAACGATCTGCTCGTCAAGCACAAAAACTACATTGCCGAAGTGGGTGAAGATATCCCCGAAGTCAAAGACTGGGTATGGCACACTTCTAAATAACCCGATACCGTTGCAACGGCACAGCCGCCCTGCGTTTCTCGCAGGGCGGCTGTAATATTTAATGCGTATTTTGCCGCAATAAAATGCATGAAAGCTTATTTATTAAGGCGGCCCAAATTATAATTATGCGGCAATGCGTAGTCTTGTTTCCAATGCTCGTACTTATATAGTTTTACAAATTTGAACGAACTCATCGCTGTCCCTTCCCCCTATAGCAACTTA
>CALVXE010000013.1 GCA_944368795.1 uncultured Clostridia bacterium
CTTTCAGCGTGGAATGGCTGATATCGTATACCTTTCTGTCCTTAAATTCCTGCGCCTTTCCGTCGTTCCAGTTCTGCACGGGGCGGTAATAGCCGGTGATGCGGCTGTACACCTCCGTCTTGTTCCCGCAGTGCGGGCAGACGTACTGTTCTCCGGCGAGGTATCCGTGGTCCTTGCAGATGGAATAGGTCGGCGAGAGGGTGTAATAGGGAAGTTTATAGTTGTCCGCGATCTTTTTCACGAGAGCGGCGGCCGCTTTCCAGTCGGGCAGCTTTTCGCCGAGGAAGGCGTGGAACACCGTGCCGGAGGTGTAAAGGGTCTGCAGATCGTCCTGAATGTCCAATGCGTCGAACACGTCCTCGGTATAGCCCACGGGCAGGTGCGAGCTGTTCGTGTAGTACGGCGTGCCGTTTTCGTTCGCGGTAACGATGTCGGGGAATTGCTCCTTGTCGTGCTTTGCGAAGCGGTAGGAGGTAGATTCGGCGGGCGTCGCCTCGAGGTTATACAGGTCTCCGTACTGTTCCTGGTAGTCGGAAAGGCGTTCGCGCATATGGTTCAGAACGCGCTTGGTAAATTCCTGCGCTTCGGCGTGCGTCATGTCTTTGCCGATCCATTTCGCGTTCAGCGCCGCTTCGTTCATGCCGACCAGGCCGATGGTCGAGAAGTGATTGGCAAAGGTGCCGAGGTAGCGCTTGGTGTACGGGTACAGCCCCTCGTCCAGAAGTTTCGTGATGACGGTGCGCTTTGTCTTGAGCGACCGCGCCGAAACGTCCATCAGCTTGTCGAGGCGGCGCATAAACTCCGCTTCGTCCTTGGAAAGGTAGGCGATGCGCGGCATGTTGATGGTTACGACGCCCACAGACCCCGTGCTCTCGCCGCTGCCGAAGAACCCGCCCGACTTCTTGCGCAGTTCGCGCAGATCCAGGCGCAGGCGGCAGCACATGCTGCGGATGTCGCTCGGCTCCATATCCGAATTGACGTAGTTGGAAAAGTAGGGGGTCCCGTATTTCGAGGTCATCTCGAACAGCAGGCGGTTGTTTTCGCTGTCCGCCCAGTTAAAGTCTTTGGTGATGGAATAGGTGGGGATGGGGTACTGGAAGCCGCGGCCGTTCGCGTCCCCTTCGATCATGATCTCGATGAACGCCTTGTTCACCATATCCATCTCTTTCTGGCAGTCTTTATATTTAAAGTTCTGTTCCTTGCCCCCCACGATCGCGTTCAGCTCCGCCAAGTCGTTGGGTACCGTCCAGTCCAGCGTGATGTTGGAGAACGGCGCCTGCGTTCCCCAGCGGCTGGGGGTGTTTACGCCGTAAATAAAGCTCTCGATGCACTTTTTCACCTGATCGTACGAGAGATTATCCGTCTTTACGAAGGGTGCGAGGTAAGTATCGAAGGAAGAAAACGCCTGTGCGCCCGCCCATTCGTTCTGCATGATCCCCAAAAAGTTCACCATCTGGTTGCACAGCGTCGCCAGATGCTTTGCGGGAGCGGAAGTGATCTTGCCGGAAATGCCGCCCAGCCCTTCCTGGATCAGCTGTTTCAAAGACCAGCCCGCGCAGTAGCCCGTCAGCATCGAAAGGTCGTGGATATGGATATCCGCGTTGCGGTGCGCCTTGGCGATCTCCTCGTCGTAGATCTCCGAAAGCCAGTAGTTTGCGGTGATGGCGCCGCTGTTGGAAAGGATCAGGCCGCCCACCGAATAGGTAACGGTCGAATTTTCCTTGACCCTCCAGTCCGTCGCTTTCACATAGCTGTCCACCAGCGACTTGTAGTCGAGCATGGTCGACTTCATGTTGCGGATCTTTTCGCGCTGTTTGCGGTAGAGGATGTAGCACTTTGCAACGTCCGCATATCCCGCTTCCGAAAGCACCGCCTCCACGCTGTCCTGAATGTCTTCCACGGCGATCTTTCCGTCTTTGATCTTCGGCTCGAAGTCCGCCGTAACCTTCAGCGCGAGCATGTCGATCACGCTCGGATGGTACTGTTTGTCAACGGCTTCGAACGCCTTCGTGATTGCCGTCGCGATCTTTTTGATGTCGAACTCCGCGATCTGTCCGTCTCTTTTAATAACTCGGTACATGTTTCTCTCCTTTCCCCCGCCCCCTTCGGCGCAGGCTCTTTCATCGGTAGGCTTCTATTATAGCACGCCTTTTCGGCAATGTCAATATCTTGGTGTAAAAAAATTAATAATATACAAGATATTGTATTTTGTTGAAATGCAGCCCTTCCCGGTCCGCAAAACGGCGGGATCGCGCGCATACGCTTGCGCCGCGCCCGAAAAAATGGTATAATGCCCGCAAAGGAGAGCGGTATGCAAAAGAAGAAAAAGTTGTTGCTAATTTTCTGCCCGATCGCGGCGGTCCTGTTGGCGTTGGGCATATTTCTCATCGTATGGTATTGCGGGGCGTCGTATCCGCAGTTCGACGCGGTTGCGCGCGCGGAATTCGCGATCCCGGGCCTTTCCGAAGGCGTCTGCCCGCAGGGACTGTGCGCCCTTCCCGAAAACGAAGAGGGGTACGATTTTGCCGTGAGCGGCTACCTCTCGAAGGGCGCGTCGCGCGTCTATTTCATCGACGGAGAGGGGAAAGCGGAAACGAAGTATATCGCCGTTTTGGAAAACGGCGCCGAAGACGCCTCCCATTTCGGCGGCGTAGCCTGTTCGGAAGAATACCTGTATGTCGCCTGCGGCAGCCGCGTCGCCTGCCTGCCCCTTTCTCAGGCGCTTGCGGCGGAAAACGGGAAGGGTGTCGAGGCTGCGTATTTCGAAGCGGGCCTGAACGCCGCCTTTCTGCAATATTTCGAAAACAGGCTGTATGTGGGCGAGTTTTACCGTTCGGGCAATTACGAAACGGATGCGTCTCATCATTTAAAAACGCCTTCGGGCGAAACCAATCCCGCGCTCATTTTCGTTTATGCGGCGGGCGAGGGCGTCGGGGGGATCGATTCGTCCGCGCCCGTACAGGCGATCTCGGTGCGCGAACAGGTGCAGGGGGTCGCGGTATACGAGGGAGGGGTCGCGCTCTCCTGCTCGTACGGGTTGGCCGATTCGGGCATATGGGTATACGAAAACGCGCTGTCGGGCGCGGCGCAGGGCTCGTTTGCTTTCAACGGAGCGGAAGTGCCGCTGTATTTTCTCGATTCCGAAAACATGCGCGGCAAGCTCACCGCGCCGTGCATGAGCGAAGAGATCGCCGTGCGGGAAGGGCGGCTGTACATCCTGTTCGAATCCAAGGCAAACAAATACAAACTGTTCACGCGCGTGCGCATGTCCCGCGTGCAGTCGGTCGCATTGGAAGATCTGGCTTTTGCCGATCAGCGCGAACAGAGAGCCGTCATTTCATAAAACAGCGCAGGAAGGGAGCGGAAAGAGGCGCACAAAAAAGCCCGTGCCGATTTCGGCACGGGCGAAATTTTAAGAAAAGGGGGCTTATAAACGAAAAACGTCCGCTCATTCTCCGCGGATTAAGGCGTTCGGGATATACTTTTGCAGGATTTTTTTGAAACGCTGCATTTCCTCGTCCGAGCAGGCGGTCAGTCCCTGAAAAGGCACGGCGTCGCTGTCGCGGAAGGTCTGTAAAAAGTACCGCTCTGCGCCGCGCAGCCATTGCCCTATGTTTTCAAAATCTTCCTCACGGTGCAGTTGTTTTACGACCGTCGTCCGGAATTCGTACGGAAGTCCGCACTCCATCAAAAACGCCGCGCTCTCGCGGATGCTGTCGGTATCGACGGGTACGCCCGCGGCAAATTCGTAAAACTGCGGCGAACTTTTAATATCCATGGCGACAAAGTCGATCAGTTTCGAGGCATACAGCTCCTTCAGCCGCTGCGGAAACGCTCCGTTCGTATCCAGCTTCACGGCATAGCCGAGCCGCTTGATCTCCCGCAAAAAGTCGGCGATGTCCGCGTGGATCAGCGGCTCTCCGCCCGAAACGCACACGCCGTCCAACACGCCCCGCCTCTTCTTCAAAAAAGAAAAAATCTCGTCGGAAGAATAATTTTCCGCCGTTCCGTCCAAAATTTCGCTGTTTTGGCAATAGGGGCAGCGGAAGTTGCACCCGCTCAAAAAAACCGTGCAGGCCACGCGGCCGGGGAAATCCAAAAGTGTCGTTTTTTGCAGTCCGGCGATCTTCATAGCTTCTTCCTCCGTAATTGCGAATCGTACGGCTATTATAGCGCGCCGCCGCCCAAAAGTAAACCAAAACGCACAAATTTTTCCTTCGGGCAAGTTTTTATAAAGTTATCACAACCGTTTAACGGAATAAACAAAACGAAGATTTAAGATAATAATGTTTATTGAATGCGGTGCGTCCGTATGGAGGAAAATGCAATGAAAAAGCTTTATAAAGTCGCGGCCTGCGCCTGTTTGGCCGTCGTTCTTTCCCTTTCGCTCGTCCTTGCGGGCTGTTCCTCGCAGGAGGGGTCCGAAAAGTACGTGGTTTCCATCGAACAGACGGCAACCGACGAATCCGGGAGTTCGTTTCTGATTGAGTATTCGGACGGTTCGACGTCCACGTTCACGGTCGCGAGCGGAAAAGACGGTGAAGACGGGCAGGATCTCACCGCGCAGGACGTATATGAGCAATACAAGGCGGAAACGGGCGAAGAGCTCACCTATGCCGAATTTTTGCAGAAATATCTGGATGTTACGGTAGATAACGGCACGGCGGTCAACGAAAGCCTGCGCTCCGCCATCAAGGTCTATGCGGAATTTATCGAAACGCAGTCCTCTTCGTCGGGCGGTTGGTGGTCCCCCGTTCGCCCTTCTGCACAGACGGCGGTCTACACCGGTTCCGGCGTCATCTACGACATTGCGGACGACGGATATACCTATTTCGTAACCAACTATCACGTCGTCTACGACAGCGCCGCCGCGGAAGACAACGCGACCGGCAATTCCAACGGCGCGAACATTGCCCGCAAGATCGTCTGCTACCTCTACGGCAGCGAGGGCGCCCCGGTACAATCGGGAACGGGCAGCGACGGCTATACCGCCTACGATTACGGCCAATACGCGATCGAGTGCGAATACGTCGGCGGGTCGATCGAGTCGGATATCGCGGTGCTCCGCGCCCCGACGGATGAAGTCAAGGAAGTGAACGAGGATATTTGCGAGGTCGAACTTGCAGACGGCTATTATGTCGGCGAAACCGCGATCGCGGTCGGCAACACCGAAGGCGAAGGCATCAGCGTAACGCAGGGCGTCGTCAGTGTCGACAGCGAATACATTACGCTCAGCGATATCGACGGCACGGCGCGCAGCTACCGCGTTTTGCGCATCGATACGGCCATCTACGGCGGCAATTCGGGCGGCGGCCTGTTCAACAAGGACGGCAAGCTCATCGGCATCACCAATGCCGGCAACACGGAAGATCAGAACATCAACTATGCCATTCCGCTGGAGATCGTCCGCGGCACTGTCGAAAACATTCTGTACTACTACGGGGATGGCGACGCGGAAACGACCGGCGGGTATAAAATCACCTTCGGGGTAACGGTTACCACGCAGAACTCCAAATACACGTACGATTCTTCCGTCGGCTACGGCAAGATCAGCGAAGAGGTCGTGGTCAGCGAGATCACTTCCGGATCCATTGCCGAACAGATCGGCCTTGCAGAGGGGGATATCATCACCGCTCTCGTCGTCGACGGCGCGGAGCACGAGTTGGATCGTTCGTTCAATATTTCCGAACTGGCCCTGACCCTTCGCCCCGGAAACGCCGTGTCTTTCCGCGTCGAACGGAACGGAAGTCCGCAGCTTTTGCAGAGTTATACGCTTCAAAAGAGCGATCTCGTCTCCATTTAATATAAAAATAGAAACAAAACGGAACATATGCGGGCAGGTTTCGCACGATTTTGCGCGAAACCTGCCTTTTTTTGTTGAATTTCTTTCTGATTTATGGTATACTCCTTGCCCGACTGCAAACGCGAGGTGTTTCATGAACGAAAAAGAAGAACTGAAAGAGTCAGAAATCAAACCTATAAAAGAAGAGACTGCGGGGCTTGCATCCGCGGAAGCGGGAGAGTCGCCCGCCCCGGTCCCGCCGACAGGCGGCCGAGAGCCCGGCGGAGAGCAAAAGGGCCCCCGCTTTGTTTCTGCCGTATGGGCATGGCTGCGCGCGGTCGTCCCGGGGCTGGCGCTGTGCGTCGCCATAGCGGTGCCTTCCTGGTTTTTGGGAAAGCTCGTCCCGGTCATCGGTTCGGCGGTTTTTGCCATCGTGATCGGCATGGTCATCGCCTTTTTCCGCCGCCCGCAGTGGCTGGAGCGGGGCATCAAATTCAGCAGTAAAAAAATTTTGCAGGCGAGCATCGTGTTTTTGGGGTTCAATATGAACTTCTATACGGTCGTGCAGGTAGGAAAGGATTCCCTGCTCATCATCCTCTCCACGATCGCCACCGCCCTGGTCGTTTCCTTTGTCCTTTCAAAACTGATGAAGATCCCGTCCGTCGTCGGCACGCTGGTCGGCGTCGGCTCTTCCGTCTGCGGCGGTTCGGCCATCGCCGCCACGGCTCCCGTGATCCGCGCCAAAGACGGCGACGTCGCCACGGCGATCTCCGTCATCTTTCTGTTCAACGTCATTGCGGCGTTCACGTTCCCCGCGCTCGGCACGGCGCTCGGCCTGAGCGATACGGGCTTCGGCATGTGGGCGGGCACCGCCGTCAACGATACTTCGTCCGTCGTCGCGGCAGGCAACAGCTGGGCAAGCATGCACGGCAGCGACGTCGCTTTGAACTATGCGACGATCGTAAAACTTACGCGCACGCTCGCCATTATCCCCATCACGCTCGTCTTGGCGATTTTCGTCGGCGTCCGCGCCAAGCGCACGGCAAACGGCGGAGAAGCGGCGGGCGCAGGCTTCAGTTTCGTCAAAATATTCCCCTGGTTCGTGCTCTTTTTCCTCGCCGCGGCGATCGTCAACACGTGGGCGTTTCCCGCGATGGGCGTGCCCTCGGGCGTCTCGTCTTTCCTGTCGGAAGCGGGCAAATTCATGATCGCCGTCGCCATGGCGGCCATCGGCCTGAACACAAACGTGATCAAGCTCGTCAAAAGCGGCGGCAAGCCCATCCTCCTCGGTTTTGTCTGCTGGGTATGCATTGCCGGCGTCAGCCTCGGCGTGCAGTCCGCGCTGGGAATTTTATAAAGCGCCGCGCGCGGCGTTCAAAGGCGGTCCTTCGTCGGGCGGCCTTTTTCTTTTATAAAAATATAAATTTTTGACATACTTTTCCAACGGCGTGGGGCGAAAGCACGGGCCTTCGGATTTATAATAAAAAGAGAATATTTTTTAAAAATTGTCGCAAAAGCGCACAAAACGTGGTATACTGTTCTCGGCGGAACCGCCGCAGGGGGAACGAGCGATGGGCAAAATATCCTATTACGAAAAGGAAGCCGATATCAAAAACTATACCCGATTCATGTTCGAATGCAACAAAGCGCTTTCCGGCAGGCAGAGTTACGGGCATTTCCATACCAGCGTCGAACTTGTCTACGTGCTTGAAGGTCGGCATGTCGGCTACGTAAACGGCCGCGCGGTCGAACTTACGCGGGATAAGATCTTTTTTTTCAACCCTTACGATATCCACTATTATAATTACCGTTACGACAATCGGCTGTACGTCGTGCTTTTGGGGCAGGAATACCTCGCCGATTACCGTGCCGCGTTCGGGAACAAGGCGTTTCCCAACCGCATGGAACGGGAGGCGGAAAATTTGCGCGTCCGCCGCATCCTCGAAGAGTGGCACTCCCGTTACGAGTACGAAAATTATCTCCGCAACGCCGGGTATGCCGATTTGCTGCTGGCCGAACTTGCCGATATCTATCCGCCCGTACCCGCCAAAAAAACGGCCGGGCGCGACCGCGCCTACCGCATGCTGGAATTTCTCAATGAAAATTACGTAAGGAACATAACGCTGGGCGATCTGGCCGACCATATGGGTTACAACAGGGCATATTGTTCGCAGCTGTTCGGCAAGGTGTTGGGGACGGACTTTCGCTCTTACCTCAACGATCTCCGCGCCGCCGCGGCCTGGAAGCAGATGGCGGAACCCGATTGCGAAAAGACGGTCCTGCAGGTGGCGATGGACTGCGGATTCGACAGCATGAACACGTTTTACCGGGCGTTTCGCCGCCGATACGGGAAATCCCCGCGCGAAATGTTATCCGCGCGCGGCATCGAATAAAAACAAAACCGAATAAAAAGGAAGGGAGGATACGAGATGAGAACAAAAACTGTACGGTGCATAGCCATACCCGCGCTGGCATTGGCATTTTGTGCGTTCGTCGGTGCGGCGCTCTTCGCGCTGTTCGGCAAAAAAGTCTCCGCAGAAGTGGGCTATGATCCCGTAAAGGTATACGAAAGCGTCGTTTCGGAAGACGCGTATATCCGCGCCGGGTCGAACGCGAACAGAAATTACAGCTCCGAAGAGATCGGGAAGGCGCACGGCTCGCAGTACGTCGGCAAGGGTTTTCGCGTCATCAACGTAAAGTACAAAACGGGCAACGAGATCATGGCTCTCATGAAGTTCGATCTCCCCGCGCAGGCGGAGATCGAACGCCTCGGCGCCGATACTTTCTACCTGCAGTTTTCCATATTCAAGAACGCGGACTATAACAGGGGAGATCAGGATTACGTCTTCTGCTATACGACCGATAATTCCTGGACGGAAAGCGCGGTAACCTGGAACAATAAACCATCCTCGGTGGCGAGGGATTCCCAAAATCAACTGGCGGTGTTTTCCGTGGAAAAGGGCTACGAATACGAAACGAAAACGGACGAAGAAAAGACGATCCGGTTGGATATCACCGATACGGTAAAGGCGCTCGCCGCGCAGGGAGAAGAGCAGATCACCGTCTTCGCATACGCGAAAAACGATCTCGAAACCTCCATACTCATCCACGCGAAAGAGACGTCGGACGCGGCCAAGCGCGCCCGCATTATCGGTGTCAAAGAAAACGTCGGTATTTCCGACCTCAACGCGATGATCGCGCAGGCGGAAGAGGCGGACGAGTCGCTGTATACGGCGCAGTCGTTTGCTGCGCTGGAAGAAGCGCTCGCCGCGGCGAAGGCGGTCGCGGCGCAGCCCGCGCCCGAAAGTTCCGCGGTGATCGGCGCGTTCCGAACGCTTTATAACGCATACGAATCGCTTGTAACGCGCGAAAACGAAAATATCGCCTACGGCAAAACCGCCCGTTCCAACCTCAACAAGGGCTCTGCGGAACGGGTAACCGACGGAGACGATTCCACCTATTGGAACGGCATCTTTTACCCCTCGTACGTCGACGTCGATCTGGGCGACAGCTACGACGTCGGCAAAATTTCCGTCGTTATTCCCAACAACAAAAAGGTGCAGTACTCCCTGTATGTCAGCACCGACGGCGCTGCTTTCGACAGGGTCGCCCGCATCCGCGAATGGGCGAGCGGCACGAGCGAGGTACAGTTCGCTTCCCCCGTCCGCGCCCGCATCGTGCGCGTGTATATGGAATATACGCAGAACGACGACGCCGCGTATTTGGCGGAGGTAAAAGCGTACGGTACATTCGTCGGCGGCAACAGCGGTGCCCTGCGGCAGGGCTCCCTGCAGGAGATCCTGGGAATCGAGGCCTATTCCGAAACCGAGTATGCCGAACCCATCACCGATGCCGAAACCATCGAAAACGTGTACGGCATCATCGACCGCACGGTCGGCAGCCAATACCGCAGCTGGTTCTCCTTTGAACTGACCGACCGCGGCAGCGCCGTCGATTTCTTCACCATCGAAGATAAGGGCGGAAAGATCCATATCAGCGGCAACGAGGGCCTCTCGCTCACGACCGGGCTCAATTATTACTACAAAAATTATCTGAACGTGCACATTTCCGAACAGACGATGCAGGTAAAAATGCCCGCGCAGCTCGTTCCCGTCGGAAACAAGATCCGCAAAGAGACGGAATTTTCGGTCCGTTACGCCTACAACTATTGCACGCTCAGCTATACGTTCGCCTTCTTCGACGAAGAGGACTGGCAGCGCGAAAACGACTGGCTCGCCCTGAACGGCGTAAACGTCGTGCTCGACCTTGCCGGGCAGGAAGCGACGTGGATCCTCTTCCTCATGAATTACGGCTATTCCTTCGACGACGCGAAAGACTGGATCTGCGGCCCCGCCTATTCGGCGTGGCAGTTCATGAGCAATATGGAGACGTTCGGCGGCCCCGTGTCCGACCAATACGTCGTCGACCGCGTCGAGCTCGCCCGCTCCACCCAGCGCTGGAAAAACTCGCTGGGCATGCAGACGATCCTGCAGGGGTATGCGGGCATGGTCCCCACCAATTTCAAAGAGTTTTACCCGGAAGCGACGCTCGTCGATCAGGGCACTTGGAACGGCGTGTCCCGCCCGAGCATGATCGCTACCGATTCGGCGCTGTACGACGAACTTGCGGCGAAATTCTACGAATGCCAGGAATATGTATACGGCAAAAACAACCATTATTATGCGGCCGATCCTTTCCATGAAGGGGGCAAGCGCCCCTCCGGCCTCAGCGATTCCACCATCGCGGAAAACGTGCTGGAATCCCTCCTCGGCTACGACGACGAGGCGACCTGGGTGGTGCAGGGCTGGCAGAGCAATCCCACGAGCGGCCTTCTGGAAGGCATGGGCGGCTATCGCAACACGAACGTGATCGTCGTCGACCTGATCAAATATCCCATCTCCACGGGCACAAAATACGACGGCACCTCGTATGGTTCCACCCATCTGTCGGGCAAAGAATTCAACGGCACCAACTGGGTTTGGGGGCTGTTGGCAAACTTCGGCGGCAACCCGTCCATGCACGGCGAACTGCAGACGATGGTCAACGACATCATGAACGCCAAAAAGAACTATACGCACATGGTCGGCATCGGCATGATTTCCGAGGCGATGTACGATAACCCCGTCGTGTACGACCTGCTGTTCGATCTCGTCTGGGCGGACGATTCGTTCGATCTTTCCGACTGGATGGACGGATATGTCGAGCGCAGGTACGGCGGCACCAGCGACAATGTCCGCGCCGCGTGGGACGTCATGCTGAACGCGAACTATAATTACGGCGTCCGTTTCACCAGCGAAGTGTACGGAATGAAAAACAAGGGCCCGCAGGGGTACGGCACGCAGAGCATTCCGTACGGCGCGCAGAATCTCGAACGCGCCCTGCTTCTGCTGTTGAAAGATTTCGATACCTTCAAAAATTCCGAATGTTACCTCTACGACCTCTCCGAGATCATGCGGCAGGTCGTCAGCAACTATTCCACGCTCACGTATAACGACATCCTCGCCGCAAAAAACAGCCGCGACCTGGATTCCTTCCTCGAAGCGAAGGAAAAATTCCTCAACTCGCTGCAAGTCCTCAACGCCGTGCAGGCCACCCAGCAGAACCAGCTTGCGGGCGAATGGATCGGCAAGGCGACGGATATGGCCGCCGCGTACGACGATTTCTCGGCGGATGTGTTCGAAATGCAGGCAAAAGCGCTGATCACCTCCTGGGGTTCGCGCAGTTCCAACCGCAGACTGAAAGACTACGGCTGGCGCAATTACGAAGGGATGTTCCTCGATCTGTACGCATCCGTTTGGGAAGATTACCTCGCCGAAGTGGAGGATTATGTCCGCAGCGGCAACGCCATCGACGAAAAGAGCCTCAACGAATACTTCGACGTGTATTGGCAGTGGAACCTCTCCGAGCAGGATTATCTGCGCGAAGCGAAAGATTCCCCCGAAGAGGTCTATGAGGCGGCGCAGCTCGTTCTTGAAAATTGCCTTCTGACCGATGCGGTCGACGTAAACGCGGGCAACCTCGCTCTCGGCCGCGAAGCGGGGTATGCGGGAACGGCTTCCGGCACGGCGAAAGACGCCGTCGACGGAGACGCGTCCACCGGCTTTACCGTCCGCGGCGGCACCAAAGCGCCGCAGATCGAAGTGGATCTGATCGGCGAATTCCAGATCTCCAACATTACCGTCGTCTTCGGCGGCGAACCGCAGGAGTACGAAGTTCATTACAGCGTCAACGGCACGTCGTGGGAACGCGTCGGCACGTACACGTCGCTGGTGGGGGATATCGGCTCCGTGGTCTCTTTCGGCGGAGCGAATGCGCGCTACATCCGCATCAGCGGCATTTCGGCGGACGCGGTGCTCGAAATTTACGAGATCCGCGCATACGGCGAACGTCCGCTTCCCGATCTCGAGCAGCTCGGCAGGCTGGTCGGCTATGCCGGCGGCATCGCTCTTACCGGCCCCGCGTCTCTCGTATCGCAGTTTGAAGACGCTTTGGCCGTGGCCTACGGCGCCTTTGAGCAAGAGGCCCCGCCCGACACGCTGAATACCGTGTATTGGAACTTATACGACGCGATCGTCGCGTTCGACCCCGTCGTTGCTCTGAACGACCGCATTGCGGAAGCGGGCGCTTACGATAAAGCCGACTACACCGCCGCGTCGTTCGAAGCGTTCGAAAGCGCTCTCGCGGCGGCCAGACAGACCGCGGCGGATGCCGATGCCACCCTTTCCGAGATCAATGCGGCTTTGGAAGAACTCAACGGCGCGATCGCCGCGCTCGAACCCGTTTCCGATCCGGGCACGGATGAACCCGACCCTTCGCCTTCCGACCCGCAGGATCCTTCGCCTTCCGATCCTTCGGAAGAAGAGCCTTCGGGCGGCTGCAATTCCGCGCTGGGCGCGGGCAGCGTCGGCGCGGCGGCGGTGGCCGCAGGGGCCGCGGCCGTATGCATGCGCCGCAAAAAATCAAAAAATAAATAAATTTTCCGCCGTCGCAAAAAAATTCTGTTCGGCATAGAATGGAGCGTTGCGCCGAAAACGCGGAAAAATGCGGGAGAGAGGCATGCCTCTCTCCCGCTTTGCATATAAAAACAAATACCGGCATATTCTTGACATATTTTTATCACAGTGTTATAATACACCTGTAATTATATAGTTATGTCGAAGGGCGATTTTTCGGCGTCTTTGCCGGAACGGCCGCCCGTTCGAAAAAAAGGGATCCCTTTTTCTTTTAGCACGCTAAAAGAAAGTTTGTTTTATGGGAAAAAAAGTAAAAGTGAGGAGATAGTATGAAGCAGAGAAGTATCGGCAAAGTGTTCGTTCTGCTCTTTGCGGTCCTCGGCCTGTGCGCGGCGCTGCTCGCCTTTGGCGCGTGCAGCGGCGGCACGGAAGAGTGCAAGCACGAACACTATACCACGGCGACGACGGCCACCTGCGAAGAGGCGGGCGAAACGACGTACACCTGTTCCGACTGCGGCACGGTTTTCAAAACGGAAGAAGCGGCCGCTCTGGGGCACGATTACAAGGTAACCGGCGATTCCGTCCGCGCTACCTGCTCCGCGTCGGGTACGGTTACGTACAAATGTTCCCGCTGCGACGCGTCCTATTCGCAGACGGAACCGCAGCTCACGCACAATTATGTGGTCAACGAAGAAGAATCGGTGGCGGCAACCTGCCTTTCCGGCGGGAAAACGGTGTACGAATGCACCCTCTGCCACGACAGTTATTCCGTGCAGATCGCGGCGAGCGGCCACGCATGGAGCGACGGCGCCGCCTGTGAAGACAGGCACTGCACGAACGCCGGCTGCGATGCGGTTCAGCCCGCCACGGCGGCGCACGAATATACGCTCGTTTCCGATACTGCCACCTGTACGGCAGACGGCGTCAAGACGTACGAGTGCCTTTCCTGCGGCAAAACGTATACCGAAACGAGTTATAAGCTCGGCCACGACTTTACGGGCAGCACCTGGACGGACGGCAGCGATTGGACGCAGATAGGGGATACCTGCACCTACGAAGGCACGCACTCGGCCTATTGCAACCGCTGCATGCAGAATGTATCCGAGTCCTGTACGAAAGTCATCCACGATTATAAGCTCACCGTTACCAAAGAGGCCACCTGTACGCAGCCGGGCACCAAAGAGATGAAGTGCTCCGTCTGCGGCGAAAAACAGGCGGGCTCCCCGGCCGTAACGTACACCAAAGATCATAACTGGAACGCGGGCGAAGAGCAGGGCGACGGTTCCGTACTCTATGCCTGCGGGGACTGTTCCGCCACCAAGGTCGCCTATACCGGAACGACGGCGACGGTCGATAAAGATCAACTGGCGAACTCTTCGGTCAGCGTCAATGACATCACCGTTACCATGGATGAAGACAGTGTCGCACAGCTTCCCGACGGCGAGTCTCTGAATCTCTCCGCCGAAAGCAAAGCCGCGGCCGACCTGGACATCAGCGACGAGCTGAAAGAACAGATCGGCGATTCGGCCGTCTACGATATTTCGCTCAGCGGGCAGGAATCCATCACGCAGTTCGGCGGCTCGGTTACCGTCCGTATCCCGTATGTACTGAAAGACGGCGAAGACGAAAGCGAGATCACCATCTGGTACATAAACGGCAGCGGCGAAGTTGAGCTCATCGAAAACGCGGTTTATGACGGCGGCTTCGTAACGTTCACGACCGAACACTTCTCCTATTACACGGTCGGGAAATATACCACAGAGCAGATCTGCGCGAAATACGGCCACAGCCACAGCGTTGCCGAGGCGGAAGCCACCTGCGTTACAGCGGGCTACACCATCGACGTATGCGCGCGCTGCGGCAAGATCCTGCAGAACGACGTAACGCCCGCATTGGGGCACGACTTCGAATTGGATGCCGGCTCCACGCAGCCCACCTGCGAAAAAGACGGCTCGGTCAGCTATACCTGTTCGCGCTGCGATCAGACGCACACCGTAACGCTTCCCAAACTCAACCACACCTGGGCCGAGCAGGATCGCAAAGAAGCGACCTGCACCGAGTCCGGCTATGTCGATTACAAGTGCGAAACCTGCAGCGAGACCTATCGCGAAGATCTTCCCGCGCTTTCCCACCTCTATAAAAAGACGGTAACGGCGCCCACCTGCGTGGCGCAGGGCTATACGACGTATACCTGCACCCGCTGCCAGGACAGCTATGTTGCCGATTACAAGCCGGCAACGGGCCATATTTGGAATATCGCCGCGCCCACCTGCGGCGAAGGGCAGGTCTGCACCGTCTGCGGCGAAAAGGGGCTCCCCGCAACGGGCGCGCACAACATGGCAGACGGCGTCTGCACCGTCTGCGGGCAGGGCTGCAACCATGCCTATGCAGTGCAGAACACGGTGGCCGCTACCTGTACGGAAGGCGGATACACCGTCTACAAATGCTCCAAGTGCGGCGGCGAAAAGATTGACGATTACACCTCCGCGCTCGGCCATGTCTATCAGAATAATTTTGCCGTATGCGACCGCTGCGGCGATGTGAATCCGCAGATGGAGGCGCTGTTCGGCTCCATGCGCGAAAGCCTGCAGGGCGGGAAATATGCGCTCACCGTCGAAAATTTCACGTTTGCGGTCAGTGAAGAGCGGACCGTCGGCGGCGAAACGACGACCTACGACGCAGGCACGCTTTCCGTCGAACGCGGACGCATTTATTTCAGCGAAGAAAAGGGCAAAACGATCATCTCGCTGGCGGGCGAAGGCACCTTCACAAATGCGGATAATCCGGCGCAGAGCGTCTCTGTCCGCGGCTACGGAGACGGCGAATATCTCTATCTGGAAGCGGATGCGGGCGGCATGTACGGCATGCAGTATATGCGCATGTCGTACGAAGAACTCCCCGCACAGCTGTTGCAGAATATGACGGGCGGCAGTTCTTCGCAGTTCAGCGCGCTTCTCGGCGTCCTGTCCGAAAACGTCCTGCCCCTGCTGGAAGAATTCTCGTCCGAAAACAGCTCGCTCGTCGCCGAACTCGCGGCAAAACTGTTCGCCGCCTGCTTTGCGGTCGATCAGACGGAAAGCGGCTACGCATTTACCGCCGACCTGTCTCAGCTGAAAGAACTCAACGAAAAGCTGAATTCCCTCGGCGTTGCCGCGCTTGTCGACGATCTCTTCGGCAGCGGCGCCTTCGATAAGATCAAAGATTTTGTCTTCGACCTTTTGACGGAGCAGACGGTGCGAAACGCGGCGGATACCCTTCTCGGCTATGCCGAAGATTACGGCGTTTCCGCGCAAGACCTCTTCTCCGCGGTCGATGCGGTCATCGAATGCATCACGGGCGAAGCGTTTGACGTGCAGTCCTTCCTCGATACTCCCGAATTCGCCGAAATGACTTTCGCAGAATTTTTCGAAGCGCAGTCGGGCTTAGCGGCGGGTGATTTCCAAGCGCAGCTCGACGGGATCGTGCAACAGCTTAAATCGGACGTTTCCGTCTATGAAACGATCTTCGGCGGAGAAACGGCTCCGCAGCTGTATGCAATGCTCGCCGAAGTTCTGGATGGCGATTTCCTCACCGTAACGATTGCGACGGACGTGTCCGGCGCGGTCGAAGATATCGAATTAAAGATCGAAGGATTCGAATATACATACGCGTACGGCGCAGCAAGCGGCGATCCGATCGGCGGCTCGGCAGGCAGCGGAACGGTTACCGAATTCAGCAACGTCGTCAAAATCGACGGCTCGATCGGCCTCCTCGTCGGCGAAAGCGCCGATATCGAAACGAGCGACGTCAAGCGCTCGGTCGAAAACGCTTGGGCAAAATTCGTAAACGGCATCCGCACGAAGTGCGAAGAATCCGAAGGGATGTTCGGCTTTGAAAGCAGCGTCTTCCTGCTCAGGGACGGCGAGGTGTATTTCGTGGCTCCGCCCGCACCTTCTTTCGGCGGCGGAGGCGGTCAGCCCGATACTCCCGGCGGAGGCGGTCAGCCGGACGATCCCTATGAACCAGACATACCCGATATGCCCGACGATCCCTATGAACCCGACGATCCCGAGCCGGCCGATCCCGAAGGCTTCGGCGCAGGCTTGTTGGCGGAAGGCCCCGTCGAAGGCGTCGATTACGTGCTGATCCCGCTGGCGTCCATGCCCAATATTTCCTATTATCAGGATTGCTCGAACAGCGGCTATTACACCTTTACCGTCTCCGCGAAAGACTATCCGATGGGTTATATTTCGAGTATCGGCATCTATTACAACGAGGCGACGGGCGTATTCTCCTCCCGCTCCTTCCACAAATTCGTCATAGACGTAACCAAACCCGTCGAGTCGGAAGACGACGTTTCCTGCGGCGAAAACTGGTACACATACTACAAGTGTTCCGTTTGCGGAAAGGAATATGCGGAAGCGCACTACAAGAGCCATCGCTTTATGCAGTATGTCGAATTGGCCGCCGGCTCCGAAACCTGTGAAGACGGCGTCAATGTATACGAAAAGTGCATTGTCGATGGCTGCGATTACGAGCGCTTTGCCTATACTACAACGAGCCACCAGGAGGGATTGGAAAAGATCGTAACCGTGCCTTCCCCGCACGAGGGCGGCGATACGCAGATATACGTCTATTCCTGCGCCTGCGAATACGCGCAGTCCGTGAGCTTCGAGTCTCCCGACGGCGCCGAACGGCAGGGCTGCTGGTTCGATTATCAAGGGCCGCACAGCGGGAACTGGTCGGATGAAGAGCCCATTTACAGCGGCTCGGAGGAAGAGGGCATCATCATCGGCTGGAGATACACCTACGAATGCGCGGTGTCCGGTTGCGATCATTATATGGTCGTCGATGAATATGATGAACAGCCCGTCGCGGGCGAATGCGCCCAAAGCGAACGCTCGGTTTTCCGCTTCTACGATGCCTCCGGCGAAATCGCGGATACAGAAATCGATGTTACGAATACTTGGGAATCCCACGAAATCGAAGGCGATAAGGTAGAAGTCGACGCGGATAACGACGGAATCTGCGAAGAAGTCCGCACAGAGGAAAAATGCCGGAACTGCGATTACAGATACGAGAGCGTCGAGCGCTTCGATGAATTCGGCCGCATGACGTACCGCAGCAGGACCGAGTGGGATAAAGACGACAATATTGTCGATTCCTACAGCTACCGATATGAATATGTTTCGGCCGACAGCTGCTGGTGCGACGTGTATTATATCGAAGACGGGAATACCGAGGATTACCGGGGTCAGCAGGAGAAGCATACCGAATATCGCTTTATAGAAGAGGAAACCGTACAGGAGCCTACCTGTACCCAGGCCGGCAGGAGCGAGGGGTATTGCCTTGCCTGCAACTACGTCTGCGAGGAAAGGACGATCGAACCGCACATGCACCGCGACATGGATTATGATGAAAGTACCGGCAGATACGTCTGCAACGACTGCGGTCTCGAATTTGACGGGGCGAACGCCTCGATCGTGCTGGAAGACCTTACCGACAGCGCGGTATACGGCTGCGGCTACGGCTTCACGGTCGGATATCTCGATCAGTATCGGGCTTCGTTCAACGTGATGCTCTACCTGACGCCCGAAGGCTCGTACGAAAATACGGACGGCGACATCTACATTGACATTTCGTCCGACGCCGTCTTGGATCAGCCCACCGGCGACGATTACGGCTATTGGACGGGTACCGTCAGCATCGATTATGCGATGTTGATGGAAACGCTTGCGGGAATGGGGTATGATAGCGCCGACCTGAGCGGGTACGATCTGCGCGTTTCCTTTGTTCCTTTGAACAGCGAATACGTATGCAGCATCACGATTACCGATTTTGAACAGTGGGGCGCCTCCGCTTAAGCGGAAAGCGCATTGCTGATAATCGACAAAAAACAGGCGTTCCGCCTGTTTTTTGTATGCGCGGGGGCAAGCCCCGCAAAGCGCCGCGGTTCGGCGGGGGAGGAAAAAATGAAAAATAAACTTCATACCGCCCTGCGCCGCGCCGCGCTTTCCGCGCTCGCCCTTCTCTGTTCGGCGGCCTTGTTTTTCGGCGCGGGTTGCGCGTCGGGCGGCGTCGAGCGCACGCAGATACAAATTTCGGACGCACAGCCCGCCGCCTATGCGGAAGAGCAAAAGGAATTGGGCGTCTCCGTCATCTGCACGGCGGTCGAACGGGCCGTTTCCAACCAATACGGGAGCGTGCTCTCCGCCGCGCACAGGGCGCGCATCCGCGCGGCCGTTTTATCGTTCGCCTCCTCCTGCGAGGCGCGCGGCGTGCCCGAACGCGACTATCTGGCGGCGGCGGATATCGTCGCCGGGCAGGGGGCTCTCTTTACGGCTCTCGTCTCGGAAGGCTTTACCGAGCGGACGTTTTCCGCGCTTGCGGAGCTTTTCGGCTCCCTCTGCGGCCTGTTCGGCGCCGACGTGAGCGGCCGCCTTACCTACGACGTCGCCCTGTCTCTCTGCGAATACAGCGCGCAGAAATACGAGGAGCGGTATGCCGATACCGGCCTTTCCTATTATCTCGGTTACGCCGAAGATTGGCGCGCGCGGCGGGCGTCCCTTGCCGAAGAGGTAGGGGAAGATAATTTTTCCTGCATCGTCCGCATGGCGTTCAGTGCCGCCGGCGTCGGCGCCGCCGCGTCGGCGTCCGCGCTTTCCGACGGCGAGATCGCCCTGTTCCTGCGCGCCGAAGGAGACCTCCTCTCCCGCGCGGAGCTGTCGGCTTCGGGGTGGCAAGTCCTTTCGGAGACGTATGCTGCGCTCTTTGAAAATTCCTTTGCGGCGGCCCTGCAAAAGAGCGGCGAACTGCAAAACTTCGCGCCGTGCCTGCAGCCGCTCGCGCAGGCGTTTGCCGGCGCCCTGCAAAGCGCGTCGTCCGCCTGTGCCGCCCATGTGCGGCAGGGGGATGCGGGCGGCGTCCTGTACGAGCTTTTCGGCGCGTGGTCGGGCGCGCAGTGGTCGGCGCTCGATGACTTTCTCGGCGTTTCGGTTTCCGGCGATACGTATGCGGCGTATTTTGCCGCGCGCGGTCTTTCGGCCGATTACCAAGCCTATGCGTCCCGCATGCAGACGGGCACGCTGCAGCAGGTCCGCGCGGCCTCGAAGCAAGAATTCCTCCCCGCGTTGCAGGCGTATTGCAACGCAAAGTCGCCGCAGCTGGCATTTTTGATATTCGGATTATGATTGAAGCGGAAAACATCGTTAAAAGTTACAACGGCGAACCCTGTCTGCGCGGGGTCAGCCTGCACGTCGCCGCGGGCGAATTTCTCTCGGTCATGGGCGAAAGCGGCAGCGGCAAGAGCACGCTTTTGGAGATCCTCGCGGGCGTGCGCCGTCCCGATGCAGGGCAGGTGCGCGTGGCGGGGGAGGATATCGGCTCTCTTTCCTCCGAAGCGCTCGCAAAATTCAGGCGCACGAAGATCGGCGTCGTTTACCAAAATTTCCGCCTGATCTCCACCCTCACCGCCGAAGACAACATCCGCCTGCCCCTTCTGTTGGAAAAGATGCCGCGCGCCGAAGTGCGCCGCCGCGTGGAAGAGACGGCCGAACTTCTCCGCGTTTCCTCATCCCTCAAAAAATACCCGGGCGAACTTTCGGGCGGGCAGCAGCAGCGCGTCGCGCTGGCACGCGCCCTCGCCTACCGTCCTCCCGTGCTCTTTCTCGACGAGCCGACCGGCAGTTTAGACAGCGAGAATTCCCAAAACGTGCTCGAACTCCTGTCCCGCGTCAACCGCGCGGAGGGGGTAACCGTCGTGCAGATCACGCACAGTCTCGAAGCGGCCGCCTACGGCAGCCGCATTCTTCGCATTCGCGACGGGGAGATCCGGCCGTGAAACTGCTGTCCCGCCACATCAAAAACAGCGTGCG
>CALVXE010000014.1 GCA_944368795.1 uncultured Clostridia bacterium
AGGATTAAGGAGAACGAGTCTTCAATAATATGGGCGGCTAAATTCGGCTGCCAAAAGATGAAACGTCATTTTCTGCAGGTAGTTAAGATATAGGGAAAGCCCCGCGCCGGGCGCGGGGCAAATCTGTTTCGGAAGGGGCGCAAATGGTGCGCCGCTCCGTTTTGGGTGCGGGGTAAATGCCCCGCATGCGCATCTCCGGCGGTAAAACCGACTGAAAGCAGAAAAGATTCAGCCGTTGTTCGGCAATGCGGCGAAAGCGACGCGGACGGTTGCGGTGTACGTTACGCAATGTTTTGCATCGCACTCCCTGCATCCCCAGCAACCGGGATAACAGGAAAGTTCCTCTACGCCGATAATATCGCCCGTCGAGCCGAGCGCTGCCGCTTTCGCGCGCGCATCTTCTATAGCCTGCCGCAGAGCCTGCGCGCGGTATTCTTCATCGTTTTTGCAGCGGAAAGTCGGGCCGTCGATGCACGTAAGCCCTGCCGACGCCAGCGCCGCGCGGATCTCGGAGAGCTTATCGAGCTGTTCGGTGGTGAAAGTAAAGTGTTTTGCCGCATTGTAGCCGTTTTGGCGGTGTACGGGCGACGCGTTCGAACAGTCTTCCTGAACGGAGCCGTACGGGGCAAACGCTTCGCGTATTTTTTTTGCAAGTTCTTCGCATTTTTGTTCGGCCGTATTCATATCGTTTGCGATCGCGTGGATACTGCCGCTGAACGAGCATCGGTCGGCTTCCGCATGTACGGCCGCGCTGCCGGTAACGGTAAGCAGGGCGCTGCCTATGCCTCCGTCCGTATCGGCGAACGCGCATACGCTGCCGATCGAGAGGACGGCCGCCAGACACAGGATCGCCGAAAGAAGTATAAGACTTTTCTTTTTCATAAAAAACCCTCCTTGCAGGTTCGTTGCTCTTAATTTGCCGCGTTTTTCCAGTTTTATGCATTCATGGCCGGATTCGGAAAAAATAATTGAACGGCTGTGTGAGCAGGAACGCCGCCGCGCCGATCCCGCTTCGAATAACGCAATGCAGGCAGGGAAAGAAATGGCGCCGCGCACAAAGAATGTGTTTGTCTGCGGCGGGAATGTGAAAATACGATGAAGAAATTTTCGGGGAAGGGTTGACTTTCGGCATATTTGTGTTATAATGAAAGAAAAAGGACGGGTTGGAAGGATAACCTCTCTTTTTGTGAACATTAACGTTCAAGCAAGCAAAAAATGCTCAGATATGCAATATAAACGTGTCGGATATACAATGGTATTCGTTATAAATTCATGATACAATGAATGCATTGAGCAACTTGCACTGTCATAAAACGAGGGACTGCGGCAGAGAATGTTTCGCGCAGGGATTTTTTGCGGGATGCCGTTCGGAAACGCGGCGACGCGGGAGCGAAAGGGAAAAACAGAAGCGGTGCTCTCGCTGACCGGCCGGACGAAGCCGGATCGGAAAGTAAAAAAGATGAGAGTCGGATCGGTACGGTTCGGGTTTTGCGGGACCGTCCGGTTTAAGGAGGAATAATCGATGAAAAAACTATTGGTGTTTCTTTTGGCAATCTGCTGCCTGCTGCCCGTTGCAGCGTGCGGCGGTGGCGGCGGGGACGGCGGCAATACGACGGATCCCCCCGCGCAGACGGGCGGGGTCGAGTGGCCGGACGAAACGGATTATTCGTACGTGAAATCGGAAAAAGGAACGACGAATCACGCGCAGAATAAGACGATCGACGGCAATCTCAGCGACTGGACGGAAGAAGAAAAGGCGAACTGCATCGATCTTCCCGTCGAAGACGGGCATAACATGAAGGTGTATGCCGTGAAAAAAGACGACGGGATCTATGTGGCGTACGACGTCGAGCATTTGGCGCTGATGAAATCCAGCCGCGATCCGCTCATCAATACCAACGCTTCTTTCTCGTTCAACGACGGCGTAAAGCGTTACGTTTCCATCGACGACGTTTCGAGCGGGGTTACGGACTATGTGTTCGTTTCCGAAAAGAAGGAAGGGGAAAACCGCCATACCGTATTCGAGATGTTCGTTGCGAAAGAAGAGATCGCGAATTTCGACGGAACGGTGTACGGAGGGTTTACCTGGAAAGATCTCGAAGTGAAAGACTACTATTGGGGATTCGGCGGGTATTGGAGCCTGTATGACAATTCCGACGACGACGCCAGCCTGCTCATTACCGATAAGGGCCTGCTCCGTCCGGGGAACGCGCATGCGGAAAACATTGTCATCGACGGCGACCCGAGCGAGGATTTCTGGAGCGATATCGGCGGGATCCAGAGCGTGGAAACTTCGTATAATTACGACGGGTCTTTCGATATGCGGGCGGTCCTGAAAGAGGACGGCGTATACATCGCCTTTACCGCCGAGCACAACGAAAACGCCGATTATCCCCGCTATTGGTGCTACAATACGAACTTTGAAATCAAATTGGGCAAAGCAAATTCCTATTCGCATCATATCGTTTCGATGTACGACCAGACGATAGCTCTTTCGACCGTAAGCATAAAAGAGGCGGAGATGATCACGGTATATGATGAAGAAGCGGATAAATATATCACGCTCGCCGAGATCTTTATTCCGTATGAAAGCTGCGTGAGCGGCGCTTCGATGGATTCGGACGATTTGTTTATAGGCGCGTCTTTCCGCGCGGACGCCGCAAGCTCGCAGGCGGTCGGCGCGATGATTTGGACGCCCTTGAGTTATAACGGCCAAAGTACGTGGGAAATGAACGTTCTGCGCGTAACGAAGGACGGACTTCAGGCTTAAGGAGGGAAAAGGATGAAAGAGAAAAGATTCGGACTGATCGGCATCGTTTGTCTGATTTTGTGCCTTGTGTGTGCGGTGGGAGTGATTTTTGCCGCATGTTCTTCCGATAACGGAGACGATCCGAACGGCGGCGGAGACGGAACGGATACCGAGAGCGGATTCGTGATCGCCGACGAAAACGGCGCGGCGGACATCATTTACGACGCAAACGACGCATTGCAGGTCGTCCGTGCGGTAAACGATTTACAGAGCGACATCGAGGCCGTAACCGGGCAGAAACCGGAGCTGACGACCGATAAGAGCGCCGATACGGCGATCATCGTCGGTACGGCGGACAGCGCGATCATTCAGGAAATTTACAACAACGGAAAGCTTTCCGAACTCGATCAGATCCGCGGCAAATGGGAATGCTACGTGATCAAAGAGGTGGAAGAGCCCGTGAGCGGCGTGGGATCGGCCATCGTCGTGGCGGGCAGCGACAAGCGCGGCGCCGTTTTCGGAATGTATACGATTTCCGAAAATATCGGCGTTTCCCCCTGGTACTGGTGGGCGGACGTTCCCATCCGCACGCAGAGCAAACTGACGTATGATTACGATACGGTCGTTTCGTCGGAACCGGACGTCAAATACAGGGGCATTTTCCTGAACGATGAAATGAACCTTACGACGTGGGCGAGGTCTTTCGAAAAGGGGTCCGGCTCGCCGAACTCGGAAGTGTATTCCCGCTTTTTCGAATTGCTTCTCCGTTTGAAGGCGAATACCATCTGGCCGGCGATGCACGGGGTCAGCGAAGGATTTTACGTGCATAAGGACGAGGAAGGGAAATCGGTGAACGCGGCCGTTGCCAACGAATACGGCATCGTCATCGGAACTTCCCACTGCGAGCCGTGTATGCGCAACAATATCGCCGATTGGGAGCCTTGGCTGCGGGCGAATTCGGGGAAATACGGTTTGCCGGATACCGCAAACTTTACACACTCGCAGGTAACTGCCGCGTATGACTACTCGGTATATCCGGAGGCGGTTGCACAGTATTGGAGAGATAGCCTCGAAGCGAACAAAGATTACGAAACGCTGATCAACATCGGCATGCGCGGCGTTCACGACGAAGGGTTCCAGTACGCCGGTTTGAGCGATAAATCGTTCCGGAGCCGCGTGGATCTGTTGCAGTCGGTCATCGATAAGCAGATCGAAATGATCAAGGAAATCCACGGAGAGGATTACGAAGACAAGGTACAGCTCGTATTTATCCCGTACAAAGAGGCGGCGAACTACTATTACGGCACCGAAAACGGGGTCGATTACAATTACAGCATAGAGCTTCCGCAGAGCACGATCCTCATGTGGGCGGAAGATAACTACGGATATCTGCGGCAGACGGCGGATCCCGAAGAGGTGCATCCCATCGACGAAGGCGGGCAGTACAACAATTCGGGCGTGTATTATCACAGCTCGTACGTCGGCGTTCCCTGCGTGCATATCTGGCTGAACATCATCAACCTCTCGCTCGTGTACGAGGAGATGGACAGAGCTTACAATACGGGCATGAACGGGTACTGGATCGTCAACGTAGGCGATCTGAAGCCCGGCGAATACGTCGCCGAATATTTCCTGAATCTGGCGTTTGACGTGGACGGGTATACGGACGACCGCCTTGACGAATTCATGTTCAAGAATATCGTGCGGGACTTCGGCCTCGACGACGAACTGGCGCAGGAAACGGCGGAATTGTTCGTGGAGTATCTGCAGATCGCCAACGGCAATATGGCGGATTACACGGGCAAGGCGGAAATGGCGGACGTCAGCCTCGTCGCTTTCGGGGACGAGGCGCAGCGCATTATCGACCGCATGGAAGAAATGGCGGACAGGGCGGCGGAAATTGCGGCCCAACTCGATCCTTCCTGCAGAGACGCGTTTTACGAATTGATGCAGTATTCGATCAACGGTTCGCTGTATTCCTATCAGCGCATCTATTATGCGCAGAAAGCGGCGCAGTACAAACAGCAGGGGCGTTACAAGAGCGTGCAGGGATATCTGAACCTCGCGCTGGAAGCCAACGAAAACCTGTGGGACGAAGTCGATTATTATAACGACGAATTGGCAAACGGCAAATGGCATAACTTAATGAATCCGTATATCGGCGGCGCGTATTTCGGCATCATCAACGACGAAGAGTTTGAAAAGATGGTAACGAGCATTTCCGAAGGATTCGGAGTCGACGGCGTGGGCGCCGTGATGGAAGGGCAGGATGTCTATGTGGACGACGGTACGCTGTATTTCTCGTCGTATTCGGACGATATGCGTTATATCGACGTGTTCGCGTTGGGCGACGGGACATACAATTGGACGATCCAGGCGGACAGCTTCCTGCAAGTGGAAAAATCGGGCAGCGTATCCGTCGAAGACCGCCTGTTCATCACGGTGGATTGGGATAACTGTCAGCCCGGCGAAAATCCCGGTTCGATCGTAATTACGGACGAATACGACCATACGTACGTATTCAACGTGATCGCCGTAAAACAGGAGGTCGAGCTCGAAGAGGGGGCGTATATCGAAGAGAACGGCTACGTTTCCATCGAGGCCGAACACTATTCGTACCTTACGGAGGGCGACCAGAACAGTTACTGGGAGGTCATTTACGATTTGGGCCGCGAAAGCGACTGCCTGAAACTGTATCCCGATTCGCTGGTTTCGGACGATTCTTACGGTTTGGCGACCGCGACCTATCGCGTATACTTCAATTCTGCCGGGACATTCCAAGGACAGGTGTACAGGATCCCCACTTTGAACGAGAGCGGATCGATGCGCTTTGCGATCGGGCTGGAAGCTTCTGTGCCGCAAGTCATAAACGGCGTGTATTCGACGGGCGTTTCCGGGTGGAGCCCCAACGTCATGCGCCAGATCGATATATTGAATTTCAGCATCACGGTTCCCAGCGCGGGATATCACGACGTGATCCTGTACGGGATCGACCCCGGCGTTTCCATTGATAAGATCGTCATTGACTGCGGAGCGGGATTGCCGTACAGCTATTACGGCGCGCCCGAAAGCTACAATACCATTTCCTGGGAACGGACGGAGCCTGCCGATTTGCCCGATCTGGGAGAAATCGTGATGAACGAAACGCTGGAGAGCATGAATTTGTGGTTCTCCTTCGGGTACGCCGACGTGGCGCCGGGCGAATACATCGAGATGCCTCTGTACAATAAAGTGTACGGCGACGATAAGGGCTTCGGCTGGGCAACCGCGGAAGGGCTTACCGACGTAACGCGCGAAGAGTACGACAGGGCACCGCGCAATCAGGCGTTTACGTACGGTTCGGGCGGAAATATCTTCAAAGTGAAAGTCGAAAACGGTCAATACGGCGTTGCCGTTGTTACGGGAGACCCTGTATCGACGGGAATGACGCTGAACGAAACCATTCGCATCAACGGGACGACGGTGGCCGATAATGTTACCGTTCCCGCCGGGGAGATCTGGACGTACGGGGACGTGTTTACCGTAACCGACGGATATATCGAAATCGAATTTACCGGATCCCTTTGGGCCGTAAGCGCCATCGAGATATTCGAGAATGTCGAGCCGGAAAAAGAGGGCAATGAAGGGTATTTCGTGATCGGCGGAAACGGCGGCTACATTCAGGCGGAAGAAGCGCTCGAAAATTCGGATTATGCTTTTGCAGAAGATAGTACGACCAATAACAAGGAATGGATGAAGACGGCGGGCGTTTCCGGCGCGGCGGTGATCGTATCGCCCGAGACGAATGCGTCGAATACGAATACGTCGCCCTTTACGGGTGCAAGGCTCTCGTATCAGTTGTATTTTGAACAGACGGGAACGTATTATGTTTGGGCGCTGGCAAAATGCCTTTCGCTGGATGACGATTCCTTCCATATCTTATTGGACGGCAAAAATTACGGAGCGATGAACTATGGCAGAGACGTAAATTCGTTCCAGTGGCTGTATACGAGAATTTCGATCAACGTGAGCCGCACCGGCGTGCATACGCTCGACTTATACAGCCGTGAAGACGGGTTTGTGTTAGACGCGATCTATCTCACGCGCGGCGTTTCTTCGATCAGCGGCGGGTACTCGTTCGGCGACAATGCGCCTTACCTGCCCTGCGGAACGCAGATCCGTACGACGAACGCAGGATAAGAGAAAACTTACAATCCTAAAAAAATAGTTCTATAATAAAATAAGGCCCGCGTGGAAACGCGGGCCTTATTTCAGTTGAAAAAGCTGAATCCAAAGGCTGTTGCCGATAGGTCCGGATTTGGTTGGTTCGGCGGGGATGATCAGGTTTTGCGCCGGGGGCACAAAACTCTCGCTGCGCTCGAGTATGAACCGCCGAGGCATAGCTCCGACGATTTGTTTTTTCGCAAATCCGTCCAACGAAAAAACCGCCCTTCGGAGCGGTTTTTTGTTGGTGGAACGATACAAAAGAAATACGCACACCCGAAAGTGTGCGTATACCCCTGTTATGGTGGAGATGATCAGACTCGAACTGACTACCTATACGTTGCGAACGTATCGCTCTACCGGGTGAGCTACATCCCCATATTCAATTTGATGCTATAATAGTATATAGGATATTTTAAAATTTTTCAATCGTTTTTGACCCCGAAATTAAAAAAATTTTAAAATTTTTATTCGGGGCGGAAGATTGCAAGGCAACGATTTGTCGGCAGAACACTCGTTAAACTTGACACTGCCGCACGGAACGGCTATAATAAAAAAGAGCAAAGGCGAATACATTCTCTTGCGGCGTTTTATGCCGCGGCGAAAGGGGGATTTATGGAAGCGATCAAAAATGTGGCGGTGCTTATCGATGCGGAGAATGTGCCTGCCGCGAGCGCGAAACAGATTTTCGACGAAGCGTCGAATTACGGCAATATTTTGGTCAAGCGGATTTTTGCCGATTGGTCGAAAGCGTCCGTCAAGGGCTGGAAAGAAGAGGTAAACCGCTATTCGATGACGGCCGAACAGCAGTTTGAAGTGCAGGCCAGAAAAAACACGACGGATATTGCCTTGATCATCCAGGCGCTGATCATACTGTTTGAGAAGGACGTGGACGTTTTTTGCATTGCCGCAGGAGATTCCGATTACACGCGGCTGGTGCGGGAGCTGCGCGAGCGCGATAAGACGGTGATCGGATTGGGCGGCAGAAACGTGAATCAAAGTTACGTGAACGCGTTTAACGAATTTATTTACCTCGACGGCGGCGAACAGGCAAAGCCTGCCGAAAAGAAGAGCAAAGGGCAGAAAAACAAGGCGGGTACGCAGGCGCCCGCGCTCGTCTTGCCGCAGGAACAGGAGATACTCGACAACAAGCGCAAGAGCGATCTGCACAACATCATCGACCGCATGATCGACAACAACGGGCGCGCCTTCTTTGCGCAGATCTCTTCGGAGATGAAACAAAAATATTCGGATTTTATTCCGAAAAACTTCGGATGCAATTCGTTTAAAAAGATGATGGAGAAACTGATGCCGTATCTCAAAAAGTACAGCATCGGCACGGCTTCGGACGGCACGAGCATGTATCTGTACCGAAGCAAACAAAAATAGCCCTGAAGGGCGGCGGAGGGAGCTGTATGTCGGAAGCGGATCTGTACAAATTTTTTTCATCGTACGACGGAGAGGCGGATCTTTCTGATTTTACGCCGGAAGAGTTGGAAACTCTTTTGCGCGAACGGGACGAAGAGCGCGCTCCGAAAAAGAGCTTTAAAGAAAGTTATTTCGAATATTACGACGACGTGAAGAGCAAAGCACTGAAAAAGCAGGATTGGTGAATGAGCGCCGGGCTGTTCGGCATCGGCCGAAAACGGGAAAATAAGAATACTTTAAGGATGAGTTCGGTACAGGGCCGGGCTCTTTTTTTACCGCAAACGCATTGCGGCGATGAAAGGGAATGGGAAAAGCCGCAAAAATCGGAGCTGCCGTTCGGAAAAAGGAGCGTGCGGGCGGGAATCCGCGCGGGAAAACGAGAAGGCGGGCGGGAACGGAAAGGGGAGAAATTTTTTGAGGAAAAATATGCGGGACGGGCTCATTTTTCCGTGAGAGCGGATAAGAGACGGCGGAACCTGTTTTAAGAGCGATACATGCCTGGCGCGAAATTGCGATGAGCTTTTTCTGAAAGAAATGATATTGTTGTGAAATTTACAAAAGGGACAGTCAAGCAGTTGACTTTTTGGATGATTTCGAATAAAATAGTTAACGATTCAGGGCTTAACAGAAGAGCCGAAAAATTTTCAGCGAGGAAGTACGTATGGAAACAAACAAATTGATGCAGGACATTTACAGCATATGCAAGAAATTGGACGACATCAAGATTTTTTATCATGCGGTGCCGTTCAATAACACGGAAATGCAGATGATTCGCGAAATTGTTTTGGTAAAAGAGTCGGGCGAGCATATCATAGCCAGCAGTCTGGCGAAAAAGCTGGGGATCACGCGCTCGGCCGTTTCGCAGATCGTAAACAAATTGGAAAAGAACAACATCATCAAACGCTTTCCGGATCCGATGGATAAAAAAGTTGCTTTTATCGAACTTTCGGAAAATGCCGTCAGCGTGTACGAGGAGACGAAAAGGCGCGTCAATGTTTTTTTGGAACAGGTCGTCGAAAAGCTCGGCGAAGAGAAGGTGGAGAATTTTATCAAGGGGGCAAACGAATTTATCGACGCGTTTGAAGAGGTCGTGAATCCGAATGCAAACGAGGATGTTCAAAAAGACGCCGCGTTATAAGGAAGAGGCATTCATCGGAAGAGCGGCGAACGCCGTGCAGTCAGGAGTTTTCGATTTATGGAACAGGCAATTTTAACGCTGAAACAGATCACGAAAGATTATAAAGTCGCCGATACGTACGTGCACGCCCTGAAAGGGGTGAGCCTGAGCTTCCGCAAGAAGGAGTTCGTTTCGATACTCGGCCATTCCGGGTGCGGCAAAACGACGCTTTTGAATATCATCGGCGGACTCGACCACTACACGTCGGGCGACCTTGTGATCAAAGGCGTCTCCACGAAAAATTTTAAAGACGCCGATTGGGACGCGTACCGCAATCACAGCATCGGCTTCGTGTTTCAGTCGTACAATCTCATTCCGCACCAGACGGTGCTTGGGAACGTGGAACTCGCCCTCACCCTTTCGGGCGTTTCGCCGCAGGAGCGGAAAGAGCGGGCGACGCACGCCCTCGAGCGCGTGGGCTTGGGAAACGAACTGAACAAAAAGCCGAATCAGCTTTCGGGCGGGCAGATGCAGCGCGTCGCCATTGCGCGAGCCCTCGTCAACAATCCGGAGATCCTGCTTGCGGACGAGCCGACCGGCGCGCTCGATACCGAAACGAGCGTGCAGATCATGGAGCTGATCAAGGAGATCGCGGGGGAGCGGCTGGTGATCATGGTTACGCACAACCCCGACCTCGCACGGCAGTACTCTTCGAGGATCGTCGAACTGAAGGACGGGGAAATCGTGGGGGATTCTGACCCGTTCGTGCCCGAGGCGGAAAATTTCGGGACAGAGGCGGAAGCGGACGCGAATGCGGAGGGCGCGGCGGAGGAGCAGGCGCCGCAGAAAAAGCGCAGGGAGAAAAAGAAGACCAGCATGTCTTTTTGGACGGCGTTCTGCCTTTCCGGGCGCAATTTGCTTACCAAAAAGGCGCGGACGATCGTAACTTCCGTGGCGGGGAGCATCGGCATCATCAGCGTATGTTTGGTGTTGGCGCTTTCCAACGGCTTTTCCAATTACATAACGCGCATGGAAGAGGATATGCTTTCCTATTATCCTCTGCAGATCAGCGAGACCGCTCTCGACGTTACGGCGATCATGTCCGGACTGAATTCTTCCAGCGATATGCCCGATCTGGACGAACTGGACAATAAAGTTTATGTAAATTCATTCCTCACGCAGATCGCGCAGGGGATGACCGTTTCCAACGATATCAACCAAAGCGGGTACCTCGATTACTTATACGGCATGAATGAAGAGTGGTACTACGCCATTCAGGAGAGCACGGGCGCCCTGCTTACGGATAATCTGTTTACGACCGTAACGACCGGGCGGGCGGACGATGCGAGCGACCCCGTAACGACGCAGGTCATGTCTTTATCCTCTTTGAAGCAATATTTTATCAATGTGCTTTCCGAACAGGAAGAACAGTATGCCCAACTCGCGTATCTGGTCGACTATCTGGGAGACGTCGTCAGCGTGATGCCCGGCACTTCCGATTTCGACGCGGATAACGGCCGCTATTCCGAATACGTCCTTTCGCAGTACGATATCGTGAACGAGGGCGGGTATTTCCCCACGCAGGAGAATGAGGCGGTGCTCGTGATCGGCGATAACAACGATCTGACCGACCTTTTGCTCGCTCAGCTCGGTTACATCGATCAGGATACCTTTTTGGGACTGTTCGAACTGGGCGGCGGCGATACGGGCGATTACGACAGCTCCGCCAATACGGACGAAGGATATCTTTGGTATTCGTTCGACGAAATGACGGGAAAAGAGTATACTTTGTATTTTAATGACGAAGTGTATACCAAAAACGAAAATTATAATCTTGCGACGGCGGGAACGGAATACGCGTTCAACTATGAGGGCAGCCGCGTCGAACTCGACGCGACGCAGGAGCAGGGCGTTCAGGTCAAGATTACGGCTGTGTTGCGGCTGAAAGACGGGCTGACGTACGGCTGCCTTTCCGACGGGCTCAACCTTACTCAGCAGCTGATCGACAACTATATTCAGAAGAATATGCAGTCGCAGATCGTGCAATGGCTGAATACGGAACTTACGGGAATGGATTTACAAGAAGGCGGGAAAATTGTCGTCGATGATACGATGTATTATCTCTGTCCGTCCCAGCATATTTACGATAACTATTCTTCTTATTACCATAGACCTTCGGACTCGGACTCCGGCCAAAGCGGAAGCGGACCGTTTTCAAATCTTTATTTGACGAACGGGCAGGGGAACGAAACGGTCGTGCGGGCGATCGGCGGAAACGATACCCCCAACACGGTCTATATTTATCCTCGGGATTTTACCACGAAGGATGAGATCACTTCGTACCTCGACGCGTGGAACGACCGCGCGCAGGCGGAGCGGGACGCCTATTTTGCCGAACACGGAACGACGGACGGTTACGGCGGTCCCATGGAAATTCAGTACACGGATACGGTCGGGCTTTTGATGGGGATCGTGCAGACGATGCTCGACGCGGTAACGTACGTGCTGATCGCCTTTACCGGCATTTCGCTGATCGTTTCTACCGTAATGATCGGGGTCATTACGTACGTATCCGTTGTGGAGCGGACGAAGGAGATCGGCGTTCTGCGCGCGATCGGCGCGCGGAAGAAGGATATCAAGCGCGTATTCAACGCCGAAACCTTTATCATCGGCCTGATTTCCGGCCTGATCGGCGTGGCCGTCGCTTATATCCTGCAGGTGGTCATCAACTTGGTCCTCACGCCGCTTACGGGCATTGCGGGGCTGGCGGCTCTGCCTGTCCTTGCCGCCGTGATCATGATCGTGATCAGCGTGGCGCTGACCCTCATTTCGGGGCTGATACCCGCTTCGGCGGCGGCAAAGCGCGACCCTGTCGTGGCGCTGCGGACGGAATAGGAGAAAAGATGAAAAAAATGTCGGCAAGGCTTGGCTTTCGCCGAGGGGATACCCTATAATAGAATTGCCGAATGCGGCCGGTGCGGATCTCGCGCCGGCCGTTCTTTTACGCAAATTTACAGGGGAGGATTACAATGATCTATTTTGCAAACGCATCGGGCGCGGTCGTACACTGCGTGCCCGAGCGCGTGTTTCAGGGCGCTTCGGAAGGGAATAAAATATTCCTCGTCGCGCCCTTTGCGCCGAACGAATCGGTATCCGCCGTCTTTCGGCTGCCGAACGGCGAGAGTACGCGGCCGTATCTCCTTACATATGAAGGGAAGATCGCGGGCGATGCCGCCGAGGCGGGCGGCTTGTGCGGCTGGAGCGCCGACCTTCCTGCGGCGGTAACGGCGGATTACGGGACGGTAACGGCGCAGTTCGTGTGCGCGGAGAGCGGCGTCGTTACGTCGGCGGTAATGTTTACGGTGGAGCGCGGCGTGCGCGGCGAACTTCCCGCGGCGCCTTCGGAAGACGCGTATGCGGAGATAACGGCGGCAATCTCCGCCCTTGCGGCGGACGTGATGAACGGGTATTATGCGGCGCGCGCGGTGTATGCATGGAGAGATACGGCGGTTTACGGGGCGAATGAAATCGTATTTTATGCCGAAGACGGAAAGCGCGGCGTGTTTTTGCGCTCTCTGCAATCGAACAACGGCGAACCGCCCTTTACGGCGGAAGGCGCGCTGAATGCAGCGTACTGGGCGGAGGCGGCGGATTTTGACGGCATCTATGCCGCCTCTTTGGAGGCCGCCGCGGACGCGGCGGCGGCACAGGCTTCCGCCGAACAGGCGCAGGATTCGGCTGTTTCTGCGCAGACGCTGGCGGGACAGGCGGCCGCGAGCGCGCAGACGGCATCGGCGCAGGCACAGGCTTCCGCCGCGAGCGCGGACGCCGCTTTGCAAAGCAGTGCGGCTGCCGCGGCATCGGCGCAGGAGGCGCTGGAGGCGCTGAAGGATATCACGGAGATCGCGGGCGGGGAATACGCGCTGCAGTCCGATCTGCAAAAGCTGATCGACGGAACGCAGAAAGCGGGCGCCGCGCTGGTCGCGGATTCGGCGGTGAATGCGGAATACGCCGCCGGCGCCGATGCCGCACAGAACGCCGCAAACGTTACGGGAAGCATCGGGGGAAAGGCGATCTCTTCCATTTTCGAATCGGACGGGGTTACGGCAAAGGCGGCCGCAAAAGCGGCGGGAGACGGGAGCGGGAACAATATCGCGGCGACGTATGTCAAAAAAACTGACCTCATCGACCTCGTTTACCCGATCGGCGTCATCGTCGAAAACTATGCGGACGACCGAAGCCCCGCGCAGTATATCGGCGGGAGCTGGGCGCAGATCACCGACGATCGGTTTTTGATCAATACGGGCGGGGCGTACTCGCTGGGGGCTACGGGCGGCGAGGCGGCGCATGCACTGACGGCGAACGAGATGCCGGCGCATACGCATACCGTGCCGGTTACTACGTCGAATACGGCTTCGGGCAACAGCCCGAATTACCCGTTTTTGCACCATGCGGACAGCGGCGTCTACAATACGGAATCGAGCAGTGCGGGCGGGGGAGCCGCGCACAACAATTTGCCCCCGTACAGGGCTGTATCAAGATGGAGGAGGATCGCGGGATGATGAGAATATTCGATCAGACTAAGACAACGCAATTGGAGGCGCCCGATCTTACGCGCGGATATCTGCAGAGAGACAGGCGGCTCGCCGCGCATCACGAGGCGCAGGAAGAGACGGTACAGCAGTCGCATTACGAGCTTTTGCGCGAATTCGGGAACGGCGGGAAGGAGTACCGCGAGGTGATCGACGTCCCGTACAGGGCGGCGCGGGAGGCGTGGGACGAATACGAGGAGATTTGGGTTTACATTCCGTATACGGAGGAAGAGGCTGCAAAGATCGCGGCGGACGCCCTGCGCGGGCGGAGAGAGGCGGAGTGCTTCCCCGTCGTGAACCGCGGACAGCTTTGGTACGACAAACTTTCGCAGGAGCAGAGGGCGGAGCTCTCCGCCTGGTACGAGGCGTGGCTGAACGCGCCGCAGAGCGGCGCTGCCCCCGAGGCGCTTCCTTGGATCGATTCGGTAAAATGAAAGGCGAATGCGTGCAGGGTTTGCTTTTTTCGGCAAAACGTGCTATGATAGCGGCATGAATAAAATCGATTACAACAAGATCATGCTTCAAGAGGCGGGCGGCGCGCATGGTGAAAAGCTGCTGCTGCACAGCTGCTGCGGCCCCTGCTCTTCGCGCTGCCTGGAAACGCTGAAAGACTACTTTTCTCTGACCGTTTACTACTATAATCCCAACATAACGCAGCGGGAGGAATACGATAAGAGAAAGAGCGAACAGCTTCGGCTGCTGCGCGAAACGGGCTGGGCGGACTTTCTGGAATGCGGTTACGAACCGCGCGAGTTTTTTGCCGCCGCGCGCGGACTGGAAAGCGAGCCGGAAGGGGGTGCGCGCTGTTACGAATGTTACAAGCTGCGCCTGGAAAGTACGGTGCGGGCAGCGCGGGAAAACGGATTCGGCTGGTTTTGCTCGACTCTGTCGGTCAGTCCGCACAAAAATGCGGCGTGGCTGAACGAGATCGGGGAAAAGCTCGCGGAAAAATACGGCGTGCGCTGGCTGCACAACGATTTCAAAAAGCAGAACGGGTACCTTCGTTCTGTACAGCTTGCCGACGAATACGGGCTGTACCGCCAAAAATACTGCGGATGCGTCTTTTCGGATTGGACGAAAGGGGGCGGCGCGGGCGAAACGGAAAGGTAGGAAAGGGGCACTCTTCACGGGATTTTTTGGAAGGCATCACGGCGATGCCCTATCGTATACATAAACGGCCGCTATAATTGTTCGAAAAAACAAACGTACGGATATGGCGACGGCGGCAAAAGAAGGCAAAGCAAACAGATTTTTTTATTTGGTCTTAATGTTCATGCTGATATCCTTTTTGGGATGGTGCATGGAAACGGTTTATTTTTTGATAAACTGGCATGATTTGACGGACAGAGGGTTCCTGTCCCTTCCGTTTTGCACGATATACGGCTGCAGTATTTTGGCGATATATCTGATCATCGGCACCCCGAAAGGGGGCAGATTGAAAAATCTGTTCGAGAGGGCAAAAGGGCTGTCTGCCGGCCCGAAGGTTTTTGCAAACATCGGGCTGTATTGCCTCTACTTTGTGTTTGCGGCCCTTATCCCGACCATAGCGGAATTTTTTACGGCGCTGTTTTTTGATAAAGTGTTCGGCGTGGTGCTGTGGGATTACAGCTATCATACGTTTCATTTGTACGGATACATTTGCCTGGAGATGACGATCGTTTGGGGGATCGTGATAACCGCGGCGATGAGCGTAGTCTGGCCGCTGTTCGAAAAACTTGTGCGGCTGATCCCGCCGCGTGCGGCGAGGAGGATCGCGATTTTTTTGATCGCGTTGCTGGCGGCCGATTTTGCGCTGAATTTTTCATATTTATGCGTTAAGGGCAGGCATCTGGTGCTGTACTGATTTGCTCGGCGCCATTGTTCGGCTTGCCTGTGCCGTTACGGAAAGTGCGGCGTACCGCGCCGGCGAAAAGAACGAACTATAAAAAAGCCCGCCGCTTCGGCAAACGAAGCGGCGGGCTTTTTCGGCTAATTCGGCGGGATATCGGAAATGCGGAAAATTCGTCCGGGATGTAACGGGATAATGTGCGCGCGAACGAAAGAAATTGTGCGTTTTTGCCGATTTTCCTTGAAAAAATACGCAAGATATGGTATAATCATTCCTATAAGACGTTTAAAATCGGGCGATATCTGCGCATGCGGCGCGGAGAATGCCCGATCGTACGGAGGAAGCTATGGCGGGAAAAAATTACAGCGCCGAGGACATCAAGATCCTGGAAGGATTGGACGCGGTGCGCCTGCGCCCCGGTATGTATATCGGGTCGACGGGCGTGAAGGGACTGCATCATATCCTTTGGGAGATCGTCGACAATGCGATCGACGAGGCGTCGAACGGGTTCGCGACCCGCATCGAGGTGATTCTGCATAAAGACGGCAGCGCTTCGGTGGAGGACAACGGGCGCGGAATCCCCACGGATATCCATCCCAAAACGGGGGTTTCGGGCGTGGAGGTCGTGTTTACGCAGCTGCATGCGGGCGGCAAGTTCGACGAGCACAATTATTCCTTCTCGGGAGGATTGCACGGCGTGGGCGCGTCGGTTACCAACGCGCTTTCGGAATGGCTGAAGGTGGAAGTATACCGCGGAACGGTGTTCAAGATGTCCTTCCATTCCTATTACGACGAAAAAGCGGAGAAATACATGTGCGGCGTGCCCTGCGAACACCTGACGGACACGAAGCAGAAGACGGACAAGACGGGCACTTATATCTGCTTCAAGCCGGACGCCGAAGTGTTCGATACGGTGAATTTCAATTTCGAAACGGTTTCCAAGCGCCTGAAAGAGCTCGCCTTTTTGAATAAAGGGCTGGAGATCAATCTGATCGACGAGCGCGTGGGGGAGGATAAAAAGCCGATCGCCGTGAATTATAAATTCGACGGCGGCCTGCACGATTTTGCCATGTACCTCAACGAGGGAAAGACGCCGCTGTACGAAAATCCCATCGGATATAAAACGGAAAAGGACGGCATTCTCATCGAATTCGCCATTCAGCATACGTCCGACTTTACGGAGAGCCTCTTTTCCTTTGTGAACAATATCCCCACGCCGGAAGGCGGATTCCATGAAACGGGATTCCGCACAGGGCTCACCAAGAGCCTGAACGACATTGCGCGCAGCACAGGCGCGCTCAAAGACAAGGACGCGAACCTTCTGGGCGAGGACTTCCGCGAGGGACTGACGGCGATCCTCTCCATCAAGATGAAGAACGTACAGTTCGAGGGGCAGACGAAGACCAAGCTTGGAAATGCAGAGGCGCGCCAGCCGGTGGAAACGGCTACGGTCGAAGGGATCGCGCAGCTGTTCAAAGACCCGAAGCTCAAGCTCACCTTCGACGAGATCGTGAAAAAAGCGCAGTCGGCGGCGCGCGTGCGCATCGCGGCGCGGCAGGCGAAGGAAGTGGCGCGTGCGAAAAACAGCATCGACAATTTGACATTGGTCGGAAAACTCGCCGCCTGCACGGGCAAGAAACCCGAATTGAACGAATTGTTTATCGTGGAAGGGGATTCCGCGGGCGGAACGGCGAAGCAGGCGCGCATACGCCAGACGCAGGCCATCCTGCCGCTGCGCGGCAAGCCGCTGAACGTGGAAAAGAAGCGCATCGACCAAGTGCTGGCCAACGAGGAAATACGCACCATCATCAGCGCTTTGGGCGCGGGATACGGCGGCGACTTTACGATGGACGACCTGAAATACCACAAAGTCATCATCCTTTCCGATGCCGACCAGGACGGCATGCATATCCGCTGCATCCTGCTCACTTTCTTTTTCCGCTATATGCGCGAACTTATCAATAACGGCAACGTGTACATCGGCATGCCGCCGCTGTATAAAGTGTACAAAAAGGATATCGTCGAATATGCCTACGACGACGAGGAATTGCAGAAAAAAATCGAGATCGTGGGCAAGGGATACCAGATCCAGCGCTATAAGGGGCTGGGGGAGATGAGTGCGGAACAGCTTTGGGAAACGACGATGGATCCCGCCCGCCGCAACCTGATACGCGTGAACATCGAAGACGCGGCGGAGGCGGAGCAGATGGTTACCGCGCTGATGGGCGACCGCGTGGAGGCGCGCAAGGAATTCTTGGCGCAGAACGCGAACTTCAATAAGGTCGATACCTTTATCGACCGAGTGAATATCTGACGCGGAGGAAGGTATGGCAAGACGAAAGAAAAACGAGAACAAGAACGAACTTCCCGCGCAGGAGGAAAACCAAGGCGAGGTGTTTTTGACGCCGCTGGAAGAGGTTTTGCCCAATTCCATGCTGCCGTATGCGGAATACGTCATTTTAGACCGCGCCCTGCCGCGCGTGGAGGACGGATTGAAACCCGTGCAGAGGCGTATCCTGTACACGATGTACGATATGGGACTTACCCCCGATAAGCCGCATAAAAAGAGCGCGCGTATCGTCGGCGAATGCATGGGTAAATACCATCCGCACGGCGATTCTTCCGTTTATGACGCGATGGTGCGCATGGCGCAGGACTTCAACATGCGCATGACGCTCGTAAACGGGCACGGAAACTTCGGTTCCGTCGACGGCGATCCCGCCGCGGCGATGCGCTATACCGAGGCGCGATTGGAACCGCTCGCGCTCGAACTGCTGCGCGATATCGAAAAGGATACCGTCCGCTTTACCCTCAACTTCGACGACAGCCTGAAAGAGCCGGAAACGCTGCCGGGGCGGTTCCCCAACCTGTTGGTGAACGGCGCTTCGGGCATTGCGGTCGGCCTGGCCACGAATATTCCGCCGCACAATCTCGGCGAAGTGATCGACGGCGTCGTCGCTTATATCGACAACCCGAAGATCAAGCTGTTCGAGATGATGAAATACATCAAGGCGCCGGATTTTCCTACGGGCGGGTACATTGTCGCGAACGAACTCGTGCAGGCGTACGAGACGGGGCGCGGAAAGATCATTATGCGCGCCAAGGTGAACGTGGAGGAGGGCGACAACGACAAAAAGCTGATCGTCATCACGGAACTCCCGTACCAGGTGAACAAGGCCAAACTTCTGACCAAGATCGCCGACCTGCGCGAAGAGAAAAAGGATATCCTCGGCGGCATTTCCGAAATTACCGACGAATCCGACCGCAACGGGATGCGGGCGGTGGTCAAGGTCAAAAAAGACGCGGACGTCGACAAGATTTTGAGCGCCTTATATAAATATACCGACCTCGAATGTACGTTCGGGATCAATATGGTCGCGATTGCGGACGGAAAACCGCAGCAGCTCGGCCTTTTGGACATCATCAAGCATTACGTCGTATACCAGCGCGAAGTGGTTTTGCGCCGCACAAAGTTCGACCTGGCGCAGGCGAAAGAGCGGTGCCATATTTTGGAAGGGCTGATCATCGCCGTGCGCAACATCGATGAGGTCATTCAGATCATCAAGACGAGCGAGA
>CALVXE010000015.1 GCA_944368795.1 uncultured Clostridia bacterium
TATCGTGCACGTCGCCCTTTACGGTGGCGAGTACGATCGTGCCTCGCTCCGCACCGCCCTGCGGCAGCATTTTTTTCACTTCATCGAAACAGGATTTTGCGCTCTCTGCCGCCGCGATCAGCTGGGGCAGAAACAGAACGCCCTTTTCATAGTCGTCTCCCACGGCGTTGAGGGCGGGGATCAGATATCGGTCGATGACTTCAAGCGGCGGAACGGTCTTCAAAAGGCGGGCGCATTCGGCCGCGGCTTCGGGGAGGCCTTTGCGGATGCATCGGAAAATGTCCTCCGGTTCCGATTTCGATTCCGTCGCTTCGGAAGCGGTTGTATTTACGGAAATTTTGACGGCGCCGTATTTTTCAATATAGTCGGCGCAGTTTTTATCTTGGCCGAACAGCACTTTATAAGCGGCTACGGCCTGCATATTTTCCTGCACGTTGGGGTTGATGATGGGCAGGTCGAGCCCCGCGCCCATGGCGGCGGTCAGAAATGCCGTATTGACGATTTGCCTGTTGGGAAGGCCGAACGAGATGTTGCTGACGCCGAGTACCGTTTTAACGCGGTATTTCTGTTTGATGCGCCGCAGCGCTTCCAGCGTTTCGGAAGCCTGTCCCTGTTCCGCGCTCACGGTAAGGGTGAGACAGTCGATAAAGATATCTTCCTGCGGGATGCCGTACTCTTCGCAGGTTTTAATTATTTTTTCCGCGATTTCGACCCGCTTTTGCGCCGTTTTCGGAATGCCGTGTTCGTCTACGGTAAGACCTACGACTGCGGCGCCGTATTTTTTTACGACGGGGAGGATGGAACGCAGAGATTTTTCTTCGCCGCTCACCGAATTTACGATCGCCTTTCCGCAATAGATGCGCAGGGCCGCCTCGATCGCGTCCGGTTTGCCACAGTCGATCTGAAGCGGCAGATCGCTCACTGCCTGTACTTCGCGGACAAGGCGGGAAAGGGCGGCCTTTTCGTCGATTTCCGGAAGCCCGGCGTTGACGTCGAGAATGTCTGCTCCCGCTTCCGTCTGTTCGATGGCCTGCGTCCGCACATAATCGTAGTTTTCCTCGAGGAGAGCCTGCTTCATGGCTTTTTTGCCGGTCGGATTGATGCGCTCGCCGATCACTTTCACGCCGTCGATGAACACGGCTTTCGATGCGGAACAGACGGCGCTCCGCCGCGTATAGGGGCGGTGTATGGGCCGCGTTCCGTCGGCCAGGGCACGGAGTTTGCGGATATATTCGGGAGTAGTGCCGCAACAGCCGCCGACGATGCGCACGCCCTCTTCCAAAAATGTTTCGTATGCTTTTGCAAATTCTTCGGCGGAAACGTCGTAATGCATCCGCTCGTCGGGAAGTCCCGCGTTCGCCTGTACGAGCACGGGCTTATCCGTATTGTCGAGGATTTTTTTCACGACGGGGAGAAGCTGCGCGGGCCCGAGCGAACAGTTCACGCCGACGGCATCCGCCAAGGGGGAAGCGGTGAGCGCGAAACATACGGGGTCGCAGCCCATGAAAGTGCGGCCCGTATTTTCGAAGGTCATGGAGACCAGCACGGGAAGATCGCTGTGCTCCCTCGCTGCAAGCAGCGCCGCGCGCAGTTCGTTGAGGTCGGACATCGTCTCGATCAGGATCAGATCTGCGCCTTTGCCCGCGTCTACTACGTTGGCAAAGCAGCTGTACGCTTCGGAAAAGGAGAGGGTGCCCATCGGCTCGAGAAGCTGACCCAACGGGCCGATATCCAGGGCAACGAACTTTCCGGCGGCTTCGCGCCGCGCGATTTCGATGCCTGCCCGCACCAGTTTCTGCGCAAGTTCGCGCGAGCCTGCTTTTTTTTCGTTGGCGCCGAACGTATTCGCCGAGATCACATCGGCGCCGGCTGCCGCGTATTCGCGGTGGATCTCGCCGATAAGATCGGGCTGTTCGATGTTTAAAATTTCCGGAACGGTGCCGACGTTTTGCGCCTTGCGCTGCAGCATTGTGCCGAACGCACCGTCAAAGACGACGACGTTTTCTTTTAAAAATTTTCTGAAATCCATTCGTTTAATCCTTTGCGCGGAATGCGCAGTTTGCGTTGTTGCAGGCGGCGCACTTGCGGCCGCAGCCGCGGGGAACGCTTTCCGCCGCGGGAAGGTCCGTTATCCCGACGACGGCCGTTACCGATTTGCGCGGGGTGAGCAGAAAGCTTTCGTCGCAGCAGAGGCCGATTTTGGCGTCGGTACGCAGGATCGCGCAGATCTCTTTCTGGGCCGTAAGCGGAAAATCTCCGTATCCGCAGGAAAAGCGGTCGGTGAGCAGGCGTCCGCAGCTTTTTTGGAGGTCTGCGCACACGTCGTCGCAATAACTTTCAACGGCGCAGCTCGCGGCCGTATCGAACAGGAGCGCTTCGTAGGCGTTTCGGCATTGCAGCCGCGCAAGTTCCCGCTCCGCTTCGACGCCGATGGTTGCCGCAAACAGATAAATTTCGCCGCATCCCTGCAGATGCCTGCGGATATCGCTGCCTTTCAGGGCAAAGCCGGTTCCTGCAAGCGCAAGGTTTTCGTCCAACGCAAAGCGACGCACTACGCTGCGCGGCTGTGCGATATTGAGACAGCGTTCGGCGGCTTCGTCCAGCTTTCGCAGGAGCGTTTCATCCGTTTCCTGCCCTTTCCAGCCGAGATAGCGCAAAAATTCGTTACGGTCGATGTCCATTCTGTTCTCCGTTGATCTCCTTTAAAACGGGCGCGAGACTTTCAGTGATGCGCCGCGCAACATAGGCGTTGTTCATGATATACAGGTGTACGCCGCGTACGCCCGCGGAAAGCAGGTCGATGACCTGATCTACGGCATATGCGATGCCCGCTTCCATCAAGGCGTCTGGTTTATCGTAAAAGCGCGAGATCATGCGCGAAATTTTTGCGGGGATCTTCGCGCCGGAAAGGCTGATGATGCGGTCGACGTGGCTCTTTTTTACGAGCGGCATGATGCCTGCCTGTACGGGGATGCGGATGTCCGCGGCGGACATCATATCCTCGAAGCGATAAAAATCGTCGTTGTCGAAAAAGAGCTGCGAATTCAGGTGGCTGGCGCCGGCTTCCGCCTTGACCTTTAAAAAGCGGATATCGGCGGCCAGGCTGTCGCTTTCCGGGTGGCCTTCGGGGTAGCATGCGGCGGCGATGTCGAAGGGATAAGGCCCTTTGCGGATAAATTCAATGAGTTCGGATGCGTGGCGGAAATCCGCGCTCTCTTTTACGCCTTCGATGCGGTCTCCCCGCAGGGCCAAAACGTTGGAGATCCCCAATTCGTGCAGGTTTCGGAGGGAGCTTTCGATCGCGCCTTTATCGGCATGGATGCAGGTGAGGTGTGCCAGCGGCTCGACGCCGCAGCTTTTTATAAGCCGTGCGATTTCCGGCGTGCGGGCGTTTCCGGAACCGCCCGCGCTGCAGGTTACGGATATATAATCCGGCGACAGCGAGGAAAGTTCCTGCACTGTTTTGAGTACGGAAGAATAATCTGCCGTGGGCTTCGGGGGGAATACTTCGAAAGAGTAAACCGCTTTTTTTTGTTGAAACAGGTTGGAAATATTCATAAAATTTCGATGTGCGCAATAAGTATTGGTATAGGCCTGCCGCCTGAAAATTGCGCTTTTCGCGGCCCGCAGACATTCATATTATACAGTAAATCGAAAAAAGGTGCAAACAAATGAAAGTTTTTTTAAAAAAAGCGTTCTGAAATTCTTTGGCCCGGCATACAATAAAATCACAACGAACAAAAAACGGAGGAATGTTTTATGAGCGAAACCATCGACTATGCGGAGATGCTCGAAATACCTGTCAGCACACTGAACGTAACCAAAAAGCGCAGCAAGAAGAAGCGCGAAACGGAGCCCGATTTAAAAGAACAGGTCGTGGAGACGGTAAACGAGCGGATGGAGGGGGGCGCGGAAGAAGACCGCACCGCCGTGGGGGAAAACGTCATCGATTACGGGGACGCGTATGCGGCGGAAGAAAAGCCTCGCAAAAAATTTTTGGAAGGGAAGGTGCTCGTCGCGGAATTTATCGCCGTGCTGGCGCTTTGCGCGACGATCCTGCTGACCAATCTGTTTTGGCAGGACAGCGCGATCAATACCTTTTTCAGGGGCTTGATCACCGAGGAGACGCCGGCGGCGGCGCCCGACGACCGCACTTATTCCGAGCTGACACTCGGCGCCGTCGTTTCGGATGCAGACATCGAGTGCACCGTATCGGATACGGGTGTCCTTACGTTTACGGGCGCTTGCAGCGTATATGCGCCGTACGGGGGGACGATCAAAAACGTTGCCGAAAGCGACGGGGTTTATACCGTTGAGATCGAGCATACGACTTCTTTTTCCTCTGTAATTTCGGGATTGACGCACGCCTACTTTGCCGCGGGTGAAGAGGTATACTCCACCATTCCCGTAGGGTATACCGACGGATCGGGCGAAGTTTCCGTAGCGATGTACGATGCCGGCTCGCTCATCCATTCGTACACCGTAAACGAAAACAACGACATTGTCTGGAATGTTTAAAGGAAAAGGGCGGAAAAACCGCCGTTCGGGCGAGCGGATCACGTTTTACGTGCATCCGCTCTTCCTTTTGTTCGGAGTGTTTTTTTTGATCCGCAGAGAATTGTTTCTCTTTTTGACGTATACGGTCGTTGCGGTGATACACGAATTCGGCCACGCGGCGTATGCCGCGCGCATCGGCTGCCGCCTGAACCGGATCGTTCTCATGCCGTGCGGGGCGGTCGTTACGGGGGATATCGAAGGGATCAGCCTTTCCGACGAGATCAAGCTTGCTCTTGCCGGACCGTTTGTGAATGCTGTGTGCGCCGTCGCTTTTATCGCGCTGTGGTGGCTGTTTCCGGATACCTATCCGTATACGGATACGGCGGCGTTCGCCTCCGCGGCTTTGGCGGCGGGAGATCTCCTGCCGGCACATCCGCTCGACGGGGGGAGAATTTTATACTGTATAGCCGCCAAAAAGAAGGGGGAACCGTTTGCGCGCAGACTCATGTTCGTGTGCAGCGGGATCATTGCGGCGGGATTGGTCGCGTTGTTTATTTGCAGCGTATTTGTGCGCGTGAACTTTACCATTCTGTTCTTTGCGCTCTTTATCGTGTGCGGCATGTTCGGGGGAAAGGATTGCCGCTATACGCGCATCCGATACAGCGTCGCGGACGACTTGAAGCGGGGTATGGAAATCAAAAAGGTGGCCCTACGCGCCGACTGCACCGTCAAAAAAGCGCTCTCCTATCTCGAGAGGGGAAAATATCTCGAGATCACGGTATTCGACGGGGAAGGGGAATATTTATGCGAGCTGACTCAGTCGGAGTTCTGTTCGATCCTGGATCGCGCCGATATTTACAGGCCGCTTTCCGACTATTTGGACGATTTTTAGCGCTGTTCGGCAAAAAATTCGACTGACGGCGATGTTTTTTTGCTTACCCCCTTGCAAAAGAGGGAATATTGTGGTAAAATTATGAAAACGGCGCAATAAGAGCGTGTTTTTCTTCAGTCATTAAATTTTTGCCCTGCGGCGGAAGCGGGAGGGCAGCGGTCTTTATACAATGCAAAAAAATATGTTTTTCGATTACTTTGGCGACGACTGCTTTGCGGCCGTGGCCGAAGGAGGCAAGCTCGTCGAATTTCATCTGGATTCGGGGAGCGTTTCTGAGATTTCCGGCAATATATATAAGGGAAGGGTCGTAAACGTCCTGGAGGGAATGAAAGCGGCGTTCGTCTCGTTCGGGCAGGAGAAAAACGGGTACCTCTATGCCGGCGATATTCCCGCCGAGGCGGATTCGCTGGCAAAAAACGTTCCTCTGTCGCTCAACGTCAAAGTGGGCGACGAAGTGATGGTGCAGGTAGCGAAGTCGCCGATCGGCAAAAAGGGAGCTCGCTTGAGCATGTGCCTCTCCTTCGTGGGGAAAAATCTGATCTTTCTTCCCACGGCGGATTTTTGCGCCGTTTCGCGCAAGATCACGGGGGAAGAGGATAGGGAGCGCCTTGCTGATTACGCGGGCAAACTGTGCGGCGGAGGCGGGGGCTTCGTGATCCGCACGAATGCTCTGAATACCGCTTTGCGGGAGCTGAAAGAGGAAGCGGCATACCTGCGCGGCCTGTATGCGGCCACACAGGAAGCTTATAAAGACGCGAGCGTCGGCGATTTGATTTACAGGGATGCGGACGTTCATGTGCGCCTTTTGCGCGATTTCGACCTTTCGGGCGTCGATCACATCTATATCGGAGACAGCGCGGCGTACGAGAAGGTGGAAAAGATCTTCCGCAAAACACGCTACAAAAATAAACCGGTGCGCTACCGCGGTGAGCGTGAAATGTTCGAATATTTCGGGTTGGAACAGCAGGTATATCAGCTGATGAGCCACCGCGTAGAGCTGGAAAACGGCGCGTATCTGATCTTTGACCGAACCGAGGCGCTTACCGCCATCGACGTGAATACCGGCCGTTTTACGGGGGACACCGATTTGGAAGAGACGGTGTTTTCCACAAACGTGCTCGCTGCACGCGAGATCGCCCGGCAGGTGCGATTGCGCAATATCGGCGGCATCGTCGTCGTGGATTTCATCGATATGGTGAGTGAAGAACACCGCGCAGCCGTCGTTGCGGAGTTGGAGGCATGCCTTCGGGAAGACCGGGCAAAGTGCAACGTCGTGCCCATGACGGGGCTGGGGCTGGTGCAATTCACCCGCAAGAAGGTAAAGACGGACAACGTTTCGATGCTTACGAAGAACTGTCCGTATTGCAAGGGGTCGGGGGCGGTCCTTTCCGATTCCTATATTTCGTTTCGCATCAAATGCGCGATCAAAAAGGCGTTCGCGGACGGATACGAAAACGTAATTGTTGAATTGAATGCCGCGGTTTTTGCGCATATTCTCGCTTCGCGGTGTTTTTCCGACTGTACGCAGGGGGAATGGAAAGGAAAGCGCGTCTATATGATCCCGCACCGTACTTTTCACGAAGAGCAGTTCTCCGTGCGGGGAGACAATAATACCGTGCTCACCCTGCCCGATACGGCGCGCCTGCTGTATTGAGGGAATAAATATAGTGAAATTTGAAAAATCGATATAGAACGGACGGGCGCGCCGGCTTTTGCCGGCGCGCCCGTCTGCCTGAAACGCAAAATCAGTGTTCCAGAGACTTTTCGATGTAAGATGCGATTTCGTCGATATCGAGGCGGATCTGCGCCATCGTATCGCGGTCGCGGATGGTTACGGAGTTGTTTTCCAAAGTGTCGAAATCGATGGTGATGCAGTAGGGGGTGCCGATCTCATCCTGGCGGCGGTAGCGCTTGCCGATGGAACCCGCTTCATCATAGGTAACCATAAATTTTTTGGAAAGTTTTTTGTAAACTTCGCGCGCCTTTTCGCCGAGATTTTTCTGCAGGGGGAGAACGGCCGCTTTATACGCCGCAAGCGCGGGGTGGAAATGCATGACGGTGCGGACGTCGCCGCCTTCCAACTCTTCCTCTTCGTATGCCTCGCAGAGGACCGCGAGCATCAGCCTGTCCGCGCCGATGGAATATTCGACGACGTAGGGGATATAGTGTTCGCCCGTCGCGGGGTCGAGGTAATTCATGTTCTTGCCCGAATATTCCTGGTGGCGGGAAAGGTCGTAGTCGGTGCGGTCGTGTATGCCGTTGAGTTCCGACCACCCCATCGGGAAGAGGTACTGGATATCGCACGCGGATTTTGCGTAGTGAGCCAATTTGTCATGATCTTTGAAGCGCAGATGGTCTTCTTTAAAGCCGAGGCCGAGGAGGAAGTTTTTCGCTTTCTGCTTGTATTCCTCGTAATATTCGAGGTCGGTCCCTTCTTTGCAGAACCATTGATGCTCCATCTGTTCGAACTCGATCGTGCGGAAGATGAAGTTGCCCGGCGTGATCTCGTTGCGGAAGGCCTTGCCGATCTGCGCGATGCCGAAGGGCACCTTTGCGCGCGTCGTGCGCTGTACGTTCAAAAAGTTTACGAATTCGCCCTGCGCGGTTTCGGGGCGAAGATAGATCTTGTTCTGGCTTTCGTCGGTAACGCCCCTGGAAGTTTCGAACATTAAGTTGAAGGTACGGATGGGCGTCCAGTTGTGCTTGCCGCAATTGGGGCAGGCAACCTTATGTTCGGCGATATACGCCTCCATCTCTTCGTTGGTCATCGTGTCGGGGTTGACTTTGCCTTTGGAATGCGCTTCGATGAGATTGTCCGCGCGGAAGCGCGCCTTGCATTCCTTGCAGTCCATTTTCGGGTCGGTAAACGACGCGGTATGCCCGCTCGCTTCCCATACGCGCGAATTCATCAAAATCGCCGCGTCCACGCCGTAGGAGTTGTCGCTTTCCTGTACGAACTTTCTCCACCAGGCGCGCTTGATGTTGTTTTTGATCTCTACGCCCACGGGGCCGTAATCCCAGGTATTTCCCATGCCGCCGTAAATTTCGCTGCCGGGGAAGATGATCCCGCGCGATTTGCAAAGGTTTACGATCTTATCCATCGTTACCGCTCGTTTGTCTGCCATAATGTACCTCAAAATATCAAATTCCTATTTATTTTACTGTTTTAAAGGCACAAAGTCAAATCTTTGCGCCCCGCATGCGCCTGTTCGGCAAAATTAAATTGGATTTTGACTGCAGCCGCTGCAATGAGGCGGCTTTTGAGAGGTTCGTCGGTTTGAATCGGCCGTTTATAAATCGACGTTTTCGAAACGCTTTGCGGAGAGACGGCAGGCAAGCGCGGTCAATGCGATATACCCGCATAGCCCGACCGCGAGGGCTAGCAGTTTTGCTCCCGTGTGTTCGGAATTGCCGCCGTTGAGGATATTTAAAAAGAGGGGATGCGTCCACCGAAGCGTTACGGAGGCGCCGATCAGAACAAATACGGATGCGGCAGCGATTACGAAGGGTATGCCGATTTTTTCGGGCTTCTTGTAATAGAGCGGGAAAAATATGGCGTTGAAAACGCCGAGCAAGATGCCGCCGACTCCGACCAGCGCGACGTTTGCGGACAGCCCCGCACCGTTGAACAGCAGTTCGGGCGGGAAAACCGCCTCTTTCAGCGCGCCCGCGATTCCCGTAAGGAGGAGCAGAATGCACTGCAATCCCGCGGCGGTGAGGATTCTCGCGATCGGGACATCCCTCTTTGTTACGGGCAGCGCGCAGGTAAACGGGAGGTCGCCGTTCTCGCGCGATGTTACGCAGCAGAAATAGACGGAAAGTCCCGAAAAGAAGAAGATAACTTCGTACGGATAGTTCGGAACGAACGCGAGCCCGGCAAACGCGAGAAAAATAAACGAGGTAGGGTGCAGGCAAAGGGATATTTCCTTTTTAATCAGATTCAGCACGGCAGTTCTCCCTTTCCAAATGGATCATGATGCTGTCGATATCGGCGTCCGTAACGGAAACGTCGTCCGGTACAGGCTCTTTGCGGGGAATAAGCCCTTCAAACCCGTCCTTTACGGGTTTCAGCCCGATGACTTTTGTTTTGAGCGCTTGGTCGGCGGAGGAAAAATGTGCCAACGAGTATGAGGACAACAACTCTCGCAAAGGCGCGTTTGCAAGCATTTTGCCCCGCGAGAGATAGACGATGTCGTCCGCCGTGCGAAGCAGGTCGGACGTGATGTGAGTGGAGAACAGAACGGTTATTCGCTCCTCCCGTACAAGATTCAGCAGAATATCGCAGAATTCCTCGCGCGACAGTGGGTCGAGCCCGCTCGTGGGCTCATCCATGATCAACAGCTTTGCGCCGTGCGACAGGGCGAGCGCAACGGAAAATTTGACTTTCATTCCTTCCGAAAGGTCGCGCACTCTCTTTTTTTCGGAAATTCCGAACCGCAGAAGATAATTTTCGTACTTTATCTGATCCCACAGCGGATAAAAGCGCGCGTACGCTTTGCGCACGCGAAATAAGGTTTTGAAAGGATAATAGCGGAATCCTCCGCCCGCATAACCCATGATCTGCTTGACTTCGTATTCGTGCCGCGATGCGTCCCGGCCAAATATTTTTATTTCGCCGCTTGCGGAAATCAGCCGCAGAATTCCCTTGATAACGGTGCTTTTCCCCGCGCCGTTCCTTCCGATCAAACCGACGATATGCCCTTCTTTTGCGCAAAAGCTGATTTTATCGAGGGTAAATTGCGGGTAAATTTTTGTAAGATCTCGTACCGAAAGCGCGTTCATTTGTCGCCGTTTTCTCCGTTTTTGATTTGATTTACCGCGTTCCAAAAAGTTTCGGCGTACGAATAGGGCTGCAGGGCGATCCCTTGCCCTTTGTCCGCCATTAAAATGAGAGAATCACCCGAATCGAGCGAAAACATATCCCGAACTTCTTTCGGAATAACGATTTGCCCTTTCGGGCCGAGTTTAACGGTTGCCAGATATTTTCCTTCGGGAAATTTTTCCATGAGCTACTCCTTTCATTTTGTATAACTTTTCCAACTTTTCAAATATATTATACCTTTGAGAATGTTTTTTGTCAAGCGCAGCGAACAAAAAACCTTCGCGACCGGACGGGTTGCGAAGGCTCATTTCGGGTATGGGATCGAGAGAATATTTTTTGAGATCGAAGGGGTGGTGTTCAGATTTTTAGCTTTTTATAGGTCAGGGGCGCCAAAGTGATGGCGGCAAACAGCGTTGCGAAATATTTCAGGAAGCTGAACCATTCCCCTTCGGGCAGGAGAAATTCGAGGGGAAGAAAGACGATCGCGGCAAAGGCTGCCAAAATCAACAAACGGAACAGGCGGTAAAGCCACCGCTTCGTATCTTCGAATTTGATCAGCTTGTCTTCGATCAAAAGCCCTGCCGCAGTGGCGAGCGCGATGGCGGATATCTGAAACATAGAATGCGTCGCCGTGCGCGGAATAAACAGGAACGGTATCGTCAAAACGGCGACAGCAAGATAAATATAGAGCCGCGCGCCGAGCCATTTGCAGTATACGAAATTCCAAAAAAAGGCCAAGCCCGCGCCGATCGCCAGCCCTGCGAGCACGTCGGTGGGGTAATGTACTCCGAAATACAGGCGCGAGAGCATGACGAGTACGGTAAAGAGGCTGCAAAGCACGATCGGGAGAGGTTTGCGGAACCGGATCGCGAGCGTGGCGAAAAAGCCGCTCGTGGCAGTGGCGTGGCCGCTGGGGAAAGACATATCCGCGTCGAGGTCGGTCGTCGAAACGAGAACGTTGTCGATATCGACGCGGTCCACGGTTCCCGCCGCATAAGGGCGGAGGCGGCGGACGCCGCTTTTTACGGCGGCGGTAATGCATGACGCGCTCATGACCGTTATGAGCGCCTGTTCGCCGATGCGTTTGGAAAAACAGATATAGACGACCGCAATGACGGCCGCGATCACGAATTCTTCGCCGAGTGCGGTGAATATGCCGAAAAAGACGTCCAGAAACGGACAGCGGATTTTTTCCAATGCCTGCAAAACGGCCGTATCCAAGCGGATGAACCTCCGAAATGTATTTTCGCAAAAAATTATACCATAAAAGCGCGATAGAGTACAACTTTTTTTGCCTTTATTTCGATTTTATGCTATAATGTGCGTATGTTATCCGTTTTATTAAGGAAAAAAGAAGGGTACCGCTTTTACTACGTTCTGAAGGACGGCGCGGGGGAATACGGCGGAGGCCTGACGGAAGAAGGCTTTTTCGTCTGCGACGAAGACTGCCCGCAGCGCGAGCTGATGCTGCGCACGCTCGTCAATAAATGTATGAACGAGTTTATCGCCGAGGTGAAAGCGAAAGACGAGTGGGGCGTCGATCTCGCGAGATTCGGGTTCGAAGAGCGGGACGGATATTGGTTCGCATCGTTCGAAACCCTGAAACTGCCGCACGACTGTAAATAAGACATTTTCAGGCGCAGGCGCGCGGCTCTGTACGGAGCTATATCGTGGATTTACGGCCTTTTAGCGCTGCGTCGGCGAAAGGCGGAGAAAAAATCATATCGGAGAGGTTATTATGCTGACGGACATCGAGATCGCAAAACAATGCAAAATGCGGGATATCGGCGAGATCGCCGCAAAACTCGGCCTTACGGAAGAACAGTTCGAGCGGTACGGCAAATATAAGGCAAAGCTCGATGTTCCGGCTTCGGCCAGACAAGGCAAACTCATACTCGTTACCGCCATCAACCCGACCGCTTCGGGCGAGGGGAAGACGACCGTCTCGATCGGTCTTGCCGACGGAATGGCGCGGTCGGGGAAAAAAGTGTGCCTTGCGCTGCGCGAGCCGTCGCTCGGCCCCGTATTCGGCATCAAAGGTGGCGCCGCGGGCGGCGGATATGCGCAGATCGTGCCCATGGAGGACATAAACCTGCATTTTACGGGCGATCTGCACGCGATCACGGCCGCAAACAATCTTCTCGCCGCCATGCTCGACAATCACATTTTCCGCGGCAATGAATTGGACATTGACCCCGATAAGATTTATTTCCGCCGCTGCCTCGACATGAACGACCGCGCGCTGCGCAACGTTACCGTCGGGCAGAGGGGAGAGGGCGTCGAGAGGGAGGAACACTTTGAGATCACGGCCGCGAGCGAAGTCATGGCGATCCTCTGCCTCGCAACTTCCCTTTCCGATCTCAAACGCCGGCTCGGAAATATCATCGTCGGCGAAAACAGGAAGGGGGAATATGTGTTTGCGCGCGATCTGCAGGCGGAAGGGGCCATGTGTTCGCTCCTGAAAGATGCGATCAAGCCCAACCTTGTGCAGACTTTGGAAGGAACGCCCGCCGTCGTGCACGGGGGACCGTTCGCCAATATCGCGCACGGATGCAACAGCGTTCTCGCTACAAAAACGGCGCTCGGGCTTGCCGATTGGGTGGTAACCGAGGCGGGCTTCGGCGCGGATCTCGGCGCGGAGAAATTTTTGGATACAAAATGCCGCGTCGCGGGCATTCAGCCCGACTGCGTCGTGATCGTCGCCACCGTCAAAGCGCTGAAACTGCACGGAGGGGCAGATAAGGCGCATTTGGCGGAAGAGGATATTTCCGCGCTGAAAAAGGGGCTCCCCAATCTCTTTAAGCATATCGAAAATATTAAAAACGTGTACGGAAAACCCGTTGTTGTGGCGATGAACCGCTTTGCGAGCGATACGCCGGCCGAAATCGAAACGGTAATGAAGAGCGTTGCGGAAGCGGGGGCGGAAGCCGTGTTTACCGATGTCTTTTTAAAGGGAGGAGCAGGTGGAGAAGAGCTCGCCCGAGCAGTATGCAGGGCCGCGGAACAAAAGAGCGAACTCCGCTTCTCCTATGATCTGAACGACCCGATCGAAAAGAAGATCGAAGATGTCGTCAAAAATGTATACGGAGGGAAGGGCGCCGAATTTTCGGAAGAGGCAAAGCAAAAGATCGCCGAAGCGGAGGCGCGCGGCTACGGAAAATTGCCCGTCATCATTGCAAAAACGCAGTATTCCCTGTCCGACGACGCAAAACTTTTGGCTCGGCCGGAAGGTTTTACCGTGCATGTGCGCGATATCATCGTCAAGGGGGGAGCGGAATTCATCGTCGCCGTCGCAGGAAGCATCATGCTGATGCCGGGGCTCGGCAAACACCCCGCGGCGGAACACATAGACGTGGACGAATCGGGCGAGATCGTCGGGTTGAGCTGATCGCGCCGGCCGTATTATTATATTGCAAAATCCGCGAAAAGTTCTCCTTTATCAAAAAACAGGGCGGCGGCATCGCCGCGCCCTGTCGGGTCTTATGGTTTTTATTCGGCCTTTTCAAGGTCGGTGTTCGGTTGATTTTCCGTATCGTTTTTCACTGTGCGCAGGGTCAGCAGCAACATGCAGAAAAATAGTATAAGTCCTGCCGCTGTTAGGATATGACCGATTCCGGAAATGCCGGAAATCGCGCCGTCCGCGCCTGCATTCAAAGCGGTTGCCGTAACTTCGGCCGTGCCGCGGACGATCATCAGAACGGTCGCAATGCCTGCGCCCGCATTGTAAATGATCATAAACGGCAGATAAAGCCGGCTTTTCCGAAGATTCAGCTTGGCGTCGAACAGGGCGAATAAAAGAAAAAACGTCATGCCCAACATGAACAGATGCGTATGCACTTTGCCGAGTGCGGTAACGCCGGTAAAATCGTATGCCTTTGTAAATTCTCGGTAAAATACGCCGCATGCCATCGCAAGTACCGCGTATACCAGCGCGATTTTGATATGCCTTTTCATTCGTAAAACCTCCAAACAGTGCAGGCGCAGCGTCTGCATTAAAAATCAGCAACAGTATAATATAGAATCGGGCGGTTGTCAATAATAAAAGTACATTATTGCACTTCCCTTAATCCCAAATTTTTGAAGACGGAAGAGGAGCACAACATGCAAGAAAAAAACATGATTCCGGAAGCGACCAATTTTATCGAACAGATCATCAACGAGGATATCGCCGCAGGGAAGCTGCGCCCCGAACAGGTGCAGACGCGTTTTCCTCCCGAGCCGAACGGCTATCTGCATATCGGGCACGCAAAAAGCATGTTCGTCAATTTCGGTACAGCCATGAAATACGGCGGCAAATGCAATCTGTTTTTCGACGATACGAATCCTTCGAAAGAAAAGACGGAATTTGTAGACGCGATCCGTGCCGATATCCATTGGCTGGGTTACGATTGGGCAAGGGAATGCTATGCTTCGGATTTTTTTGATACCATTTACGAGTTTGCCGTGCGCCTCATCAAAGAGGGCAAAGCCTTTGTTTGCGACCTTTCGCCCGAAGAAATCAAAAATACGCGCGGCACGCTGACAGAGCCGGGAACGGAAAGCCCGTACCGAAACCGAACGCCCGAAGAAAATTTAAAACTCTTCGAGGAAATGAAAGAGGGGAAATATAAAGACGGAGAAAAATGCCTTCGCGCTAAAATCGATATGGCGTCGCCGAACGTCAATATGCGCGACCCCGTCATTTACCGCATCCTGCATGCGACGCATCATCGCACCGGCGATAAGTGGTGCATCTACCCGATGTAAGATTACGCGCACCCGATCTGCGACTATCTGCAAGGGGTTACGCATTCTTTGTGCACGCTCGAATTCGAGGATCATCGCCCGCTGTACGACTGGGTCGGTATTTCGCTGGGGTTCAACCCGAAGCCGCGGCAAATCGAGTTTGCGCGTCTCAATTTAACAAACACGGTGATGAGCAAACGGTATCTGAAAAAACTTGTGGAAGAAAATCTCGTGCACGGGTGGGACGATCCGCGCATGCCGACCCTTTCGGGGCTGCGCAACAGGGGCATCCCCGCTGCCGCCGTGCGCGATTTTTGTTCGCGTATCGGCATCGCGAAAGCGAATTCCGAGTGCGAATACTCCTATTTCGAAGCTTGCGTGCGCGAATATCTGAATGCGCATGCCGAACGCGCGATGGCGGTGCTTTCGCCCGTTCGTTTGACCGTTACCGATTACGAGGGGCAGGAGGAACTGGATTTCGAGATCAACCAGACGGATGAAGCCGCAGGGACGCGCAAAGTAAAATTCGGCAAGCATCTTTATATTGAAAGCGCCGATTTTTCGCTCGACCCTCCTCCCAAATATTTCCGCCTGAAAAAGGGCGGTTATGTGCGCTTAAAAAATGCGTATATCATCAAATGTGAAGACGTTATAACCGATAAAAGCGGTAACGTTGTCGAGATTTTATGTACACATATCCCGGAAAGCCGGAGCGGACACGATACGAGCGGCGTCAAGGTGAAAGGGGTCATCCATTGGGTTAATGCGGAAAATTGCCTCGATGCCGAAGTACGGCAGTATGAGAGCCTTTTGCGCGATGCGGACTATGCGGGGCAGGATTTTTCCGAACGAATGAATACGGCGAGCGAAAAGATCGTTTCGGCAAAAGCGGAACCGTATCTTGCCGCGGCTTCCGACGGTGCGGCTTTTCAGCTGATGCGTACAGGTTACTATAAAAAGTGCACCGAAGGCGGAAAGCTCATACTTTCCGAAATCGTATCGCTGAAAGACAATTTCAATAAGAAATAAATGGCGGTACGGATGCCGTCCGATTTACAAAAAGTGGCTTTCGCTTTTTTTAACAGGTGATTGACATTTTTGCTTCGGGCGGTTATAATGGAAAAGAAGAATGTTCGGCTTTTTGCCGGAAATAAAAAATAAGGGTGATTAAAGTGAAGATCTGTAAAAACTGCGGACAGCAGACGAGCGACGATAAAATCCGTTGCCCGAAATGCGGATATCTGTTCGAAGAGGATATGGATTCCGTTCTCCGGCAGATGAAAGACAATTTGAACAGCTATAAACAGGAGATCGCGACAGGCTCCGCAGCCCCGCAGAGTTCGGCTTCCGTACCTGCACAGGCGCAGGCGGGCGAGGCTCCTTCCGAAGACAAGGCCATGAAGGAAAAATTCGAACTTCTTTCCGAAGTGGCTCAACTGAAAGGGGAACTTCGCGCATTGAGCAGCGAGGTCGATCGCATGCAGGCACAGCGCAATCTGCAGCTGCAAATGCAGCAGGACGGCGGGCAGCCCGCGGCGCATGTTTCGCAGCAGGGGCAGCCTACGACCGTGATTTATGCGCAGCCGTATGCGACACCGCAATCCAACTATATCCCGGCCAATTCTTATGCGCAGCAAGTTGCGGCTGCGGCGAAAGGGGCGAAAAAAGCGCGCAGCGGAAATCGGATCTTTATTTCGATCGTCTGTATTCTGGCGCTTGCCGCGAGCATAGGCATGTTCTTCCTCGCGTGGATCAAGGACGGCTTCAAAGGATTCGATTCCATTACATACATTTTGGGAAGAGGGTCTGAACCGTTTGAGGCTTTCTTGGAGAATGTAATCCGCGGCCATCAGTTTGCCGGGAATGACTTTATCGCGAATCTCAGCGAACAGTTTTGCTATTACGTTACGCGCTACGGTATCGTTGTGTATGCGGTCTTGCTCGTCCTCGGGTTCCCGCTTCTCTTCAGTATGTTCGGCCGGGTAAAAATGTGCGGCTGGCATCGGTTCTTTGCCTGGATCTCCTTCATCGCGGCGGCTTTGCTGTTCGGAGTATTCTGCTGGGTAAGCGGATTCTCTACCATTACGGTGTGGTTTTTGGTCGGGGCGGGAGCAAACTTCGTCCGCTGTATCTTTTTGGCTTTTTACAAAAAGACGGATAAACTGAAAGGCGGATTGCAGGGCTGATCGAAAAGTTGTCTCGGCGCCGTCGGAAACTGTTGCGAGGGAAATTATGAAAATTGCGATCGACGTAATATTTGTGCTGTTCTTGGCGCTGATGTTTTATTTCGGCTATAAAGGCGGCTTTTTAAAAAAAGCCTGGTGGCTGATCGATGTCGCTTTGATCGTTTTATTGGGATTTTTCCTGTCGCCGACGATCAAGCAGGCCTTTGTCGATCATACGGGCGTTTATACCTCGTTGGAAAGCGCGTTTCGCTCGCTCATCGGCGACGGCACGTTTATCAATTTGGACGCCGCGGAAACGGCAAGTCTCGTTTTGAATATCATCATATGGATCGCGTTGGGAATCATAATCATTATCTTGATGGCGATTTTGAAGCACCTTTTGAAAAAACTTCGTAAGTATCCTTGCTTCGGTGTGATCGACGGGGTCCTGGGCGGGGTTTACGGCGTCGTTATAACTTTTGCGATTTTCATGCTGATCGGGGTAATTGTCGGGACGTTTACTGTTTTTGCTCCTATTTCAAAAGCGTATGAGTTTTGCGGCGATACCTATATTTTCAAATATGTGTTCGGCGGCAATCCTTTGCAGACGTTCGTCAACAATCATGTCCCCCTCGGTACATGGATCAAGAATTTACTGAACTGATCGCTGAATCCGATCGTATAAGGTCTGATTTGCTTTCAATATTTTATGGCTTTGGCGGCCGGTGGATTTTCTAAAAATGAAAATTCACCGGCCGTACTTTTTATCCGCGATTTTTTCTCGGGGGCAGAGGTTCAGGGGGCAGCTGCTTACGCTTTGTGTTCTGCGTTTTGCACCGTAAGCTGAACAAGTTCGAGCGCCAAGGGCGTTTTTTGCGGCAGAGATGAAAGCCGCGTTTTGATCCGGCCTGCGTTCAGGCAATTTTTTCTTTTTCGGGAAAAGCGCCCGTTTCGGTATAGCGGACGCAAAAACGGGCATAATAGAGAGCGTAGAGGAGGATAATTCGATGCAGTTCAAAAAGACGAAAACTTTTACCAATCTCGCCCGTTCGTTTGCGGGGGAAAGCCAAGCGGGTATGCGCTATCAGCTGATAGCCAAGCTTGCTACGGCGGAGGAATACGCGGTATTGGCGGATACGATCCGCACCGTAGCGAAAAACGAGACGTACCACGCGAAGACTTTTTACAATACTCTCATTCAAAAGGCGGGAAACAGTGAAAATATCGATTTGAATGCCGGTTATCCGTTTCGTTTCGGCACTCTTGTGGAAAATCTCGGGTTCGCGGCCGATGACGAGCGCGCGGAATTCGAAGAGGTGTATCCCGCTTTTGCGCGTGAAGCCCGCGAAGAGGGCTTTGAAGACGTGGCGGCGCTGTTTGAACGAGTGGCCGGCGTAGAGAAGGAACACAACATTCTGTTTACCTTCCTGCGCGACGCGCTCAAGGACGGCGCCCTGTACAAGCGCGATAAACCGACGCTGTGGATCTGCAGCGAGTGCGGCTACCGCGCCACGACGAAAGAGGCGTGGAAAGTCTGCCCGCTGTGCAGCGCGAAACAGGGGTTTGTCGAAATACCTTTACCGTTCGATAATTAAAAGGAGAAAAGAAATGAGAAACAGTAAAGAACAGAGCCAGAGCGCTTCGAACAAAGCTTCGACGCAAAGCAAAGCTTCTTCGGCGCAGAATAAAGCGGCGCAGAACAAGACTTCGGCAACGCAGAGCAAATCCGCGCAGAGCAAAACGCAGGCGAAGGCGCAGAGCTCCGGCGCGAAAAACAGCTCTTCGGGCGGCAGATGCTGCTCCGGAAGCACCAACAAGGGCGCAAAGGCATGCAAGTAAAGCATCCGCACGGCGGTAAGCCGAAAATGCGCTCGCCGTACGACGTAAACGGCAGTTATACGGGTACGCCGGCGGACGGCGAAAAACCGGTGCAGGACGCGGACGATCTTTAAGAGCGTACGCCCGGCATTGCGGCAGAAAAAGTGCCGTAAATACCGCCGCGCTGCGCAAGGGCAG
>CALVXE010000016.1 GCA_944368795.1 uncultured Clostridia bacterium
CCTCCCCGCTATACGACGTACAGCTGCTGGACGATAACGGGATACCCGTCGAAACGGGTGCGGGAGAAATCTGCATCCGTCTGCGCGGCGAACAGCAGGGCCTGTTCAGCGGATATTATCGGGATCCCGCGCTTACCGAAACGGTTATGCACGACGGGTACTATCATTTGGGAGACCTCGCCTACCGCGATACCGACGGATATTATTGGTTCGTGGGAAGAAAGGACGATATCATCAAGAGCTCCGGCTACCGCATCGGACCTTTCGAAGTGGAAAGCGCCCTGATGGAGCACCCCGCGGTACTTGAGTGCGCGATCACGGGCGTGCCCGATACGGAAGGCGTACGCGGACAGCTCGTCAAAGCGACGATCGTTCTCGCCAAAGGATACGCCGCCAGCGAAGAACTGGTAAAAGAGCTGCAAAATCACGTAAAAAAGACGACGGCCCCCTACAAATATCCGCGCGTCGTCGAATTTGTGGAAGAGCTCCCGAAGACCATCAGCGGCAAAATCCGCCGCGTGGAAATCCGGGAAAACGATTGCCACTGACCGAGTTTGGCCGCAAGATTATTCCATAAACAGAAGCCAAAAAAAGCAGACCCCGCGTTGCAAGGTCTGCTTTTTTATTTATCTTTATATGAGTTGCAGCATGCCGAACGGCAGCCGCTCCCCGCGCCGATCAACCCGGCGCAATAATAGTTGCGTCAATAATCGATGCGGACCGTTTCAAGGATATCCGAATTACCGATCGTCCTTCCTCCGCCGAGGACAGCCGCCATCTGCGGCTCTTCGGCTAAATTCACATCCATCTGCAGCGCCTTCGAAAAATAATCGTCCAGCCCGATCAAGGCGGCGCATCCCCCGGAAAGGTAAATGCCGCTGTGCCAGATCGAAGCGGAAACTTCCGCGGGCAGTTTTGCAAGGATCATGCCGATATATTCTATGATCCTGTCCGCAAACAGCTTCAGGCAACCGTAAATATCTTCGGAGGAAACCGCCACCGAACGCGGCCGCCCGGACGTGATGTCCCTTCCGTTCACGACGAAGCTTTCGTTATCCGCTGTGTACAGACTTCCGACGGTCGTCTTCAACTTCTCGCTCGTCAGAAGCCCTATTTTTAAATTGAAGGATTCCGCTATGCAGTCGATGATATGACTGTCGATATTACCCCCGCCGATATTCAATCCTATTCCCGCAATGATCCCGTCCAACGAAAACGCGGCAATGTTCGTACTGCCGCCGCCGATATCCACGACAAAAACGGGGTTCGTTTCGTTGAGCGTCAGATTCTGCCCGAATGCAGACAAAAACGGCGTTTCCACAAAATGTACGGCCCCGATCCCGCATGCATCCGCCAAACGGTAATATTTGTCGAGCAATGCGTTTTCCGCGCCGCAAGGTACGCCGAACAGCACTTCCGACCTCTTCGCCTGTGAACGTCCGATGCCGATCTTTTTTAAAAAATAGCCGAGCATGACCGCCGCCATGCTCTCATTTACGATATCCGCCTCAAATACGGGGAAGACGATCGTCGTAAATTCCGCGGTTTTGCCGATCAGACGCTTCGCGTCGTCGCCGATCGCTTTTACCGTAGAAGTGCCCGAAGCCACCGCAACACAGGAAGGCTCAGCCAATACGATGCCGCTTCCCAATTTAAATATTTTTGTAACGGACGAACCCAAATCGATCGCAAGTTTTATCATTCCAGTAACCCGACCCTTTTGAATAAATCACGGATCTCCTCTTCAGGAAGTCCGACGATGTTCGTATAACTCCCTTCGAAATTTTTCACCAGGCGCTTATCGTCCTGAATCCCGTAACTTCCCGCCTTATCCAACGGCGAGCCGCTCGCCACATACTGCGCGATAAAGCTCTCCGAAAGTTTGTTGAAACGGACATCCGTCCGCACGCACCCGCTGTACGAATCCCCTGCCGCAAGCAGACAATACCCCGTATAAACGGAATGCGTCCGCCCGGAAAGGCGGTGCAGCGTTTCGGCCGCATCCTCCTCGTCTTTCGGCTTGCCGAGAACTTTTCCTTCAAAATATACGATCGTATCCGCACCCAGCACAGCGGCATCCGGAAAGCGCGCACGCACTTCCTCCGCCTTGCGCCGCGCAAGGGTTTTGACGATCTTCGCGGGAGATAGCCCCTCTCCGACCCGTTCGTCCGCCAAAGACGGCACCGTCTCAAATTCTGCAACGATCCTCGAAAGGATTTCTTTCCGCCTCGGAGAAGCGCTCGCCAAAATGATCTTCATCGAATATACTCGGATATAGCCGCAAAAACTTTGCGGCTATATTTCGTGAATTAAAGTATTTCCAAATTTTTGCGGAAGAATTTGCGGAATTCCGCATTCGCCGTAAGCGCGTCGCGGATCTCCAACGAAGCGTCTCCGTCCACCTCCGTCTTCATGATCACGGAATCGCCCAACACGTCGCAGTTGATGCCTTTGATCGTACCGGAACAGCTGCGATCCAGGCTTTCTGCTATACGGAGCATCACCCCGAGTTTTTTCACAGCCTCAAGATCCTCTTCCTGCACGATATCCTTGTATTTCACCCAATCCGCCGGGGAAATATCTTCTTTTTTATGGCAGCCCGCCACGAAGGCCGCCAAAACGATCTCCCTGTGCGTGATGCCGTACAGCGTCGCGTTTAAGATCATATAGCAGCTGTGCTTTTGATGATTGTAAAACTTGACGCGGTTGCCGCAGTCGTGCAGCGTTGCGGCTACTTTTAAAATTTTCAGATATTGGCGGGGGAATTTGTGCAGAACACGCAGCTGCTTGAACAGCTGAACGGAAAGATTTACGACATGCTCCACGTGTTTTTCATCGCACTCGTAATATTTCACAAGGCTGTTCAGACTGTACCCTAAAATATCGGAGATGGGCTTTTCGAGCGTAATGGGCATCGCCTGATTGAACATGATCCCTTCGCGCAGCCCCGAACCTCCGATCGTAAAATTCTCGAAATGCATAAATTTCGTAAACGATTTCACGACGGCGAGAGCCGCGGGCAAAATATCCGCCCTGCCCGAAGAAAGCCCCTTGATTTTTTTCTTCTTATCCAGGTCGAGCACTTTGATCATGTCGTAGATGGAATCGAAATCTTCGACGGGCAAAACATAGTTGTGCACCGTATCCAACGGATACTTGCGCACCATTTTGCTGATTTTAAAGATATTGCGGAACGACCCTCCCACGCCGATCATCTGCGCGTCGGGGTCTACCTCGCCGAGCCATTCGATGCCGGAAAGCTGCTCGGTGAAAAATTCTTCGACTTTCGCAGTCTGCTGTTCGGGCGAGAGCCCGTCATTTTTGAACAGGTCGGTCAGCGTTACCGCTCCAAACGGCAGGGTAACGTAATTGAGCATGTTGCGGCGGTTGTAATAGACGATTTTCGTACTGCCGCCGCCGATTTCGAGAATAAGCCCCTTGGGAATATCCATGGAGTTGATCACCCCGCGATATACGAGCGTGGCCTCCTCCTCTTCGCTCAATACTTTGACCTTGATCCCGCAAGTCGCCTGAATCTCATCCAAAAAACTGCGCTGATTTTTTGCGCGGCGAACCGCCGCCGTCGCTACGGCGATCACGCGGTCCACCCTGCTCGCGTCCGCGAGCTTTTTAAACATTTTTAAAGTTTTGATCGTTTCCGCGACCCTCTGCGGCTTCAAAAAGCCGTCTCTCTCCATGTCCTGGCCGAGCCGAACGCTCTCTTTCAGCTCGTCCACGACCATAAAATGGCCTTCGCCGAACAATTCGACGATCACGAGCCTTGCCGAATTCGAGCCTAAATCAATAATTCCGATCTTCTCCACGTTGCACCTCTGTTGTCAAGATAATAAAACCAAATCTATTTGTCCGAAATCAATTGTTTCTCACACTATAATACGGGACTTGCATCCGAATAACAAAATTAAACCGATATCATTATACCATTGAAAACCCGTTTTGTATAGAGTTTTTTGAAAATTTTGTGCATTTTTTTTATGAATTTCATAAAAAATCATTAACGTGACAATATCCAACAGTATTTCTGTAAATTATTAACTTTTATTACAAAAATATACACAAAATCCGCGATTATTATCAAAAAAAGGCATGTGCAATTTGCACAAACCTTTCTTTGCACCGATCAAATCAGTTCTGACCGAGCAGAATTTCCGTCAGTTCCCCGTAATTGCGCACCACGGCCAATGCACCCGCCCGTTCAAACTCTCCCTCTTCGGCAAATCCGGAATCCAGCCCGATACACCGCAGCCCGCAGACAGCCGCCCCTTCAACGTCGTACTTGCGGTCGCCGACCATGACGCAGGAAGGTTCCCCTTCCCGCACGCCGAGCTCGGCAAGAGCGGCCCGCACGACCGTCTCTTTTGCCGACGCCGCGTCCGAAAGCGCCCCGCTCACGGCGGAAAAGTACTGCCGGAACCCAAACCGCTCAAGGATCTGCGCCGCAAATTCTATCGGCTTTGACGTAGCCACGCCCAAAGCGACCCCCGCAAGGCGAAGCGCCCGCAGGCACTTCTCCGCACCGTCGAAAGGCGCGCATTCATATACCCCCGTTTCTCGGTAATCGCGGCGATAGATGTCTTTGACGTGATGTGCCTCTTCCTCGCTCATCCCGTAAAACGTTTGCATGGCTTCGACGATGGGCGGCCCGATAAAGCGGTGCATCTCGCGGTCCGATCCGCCGTCGATCCCAAACGCACGAAGTGCGCGGCGCAGACATGCGATGATCCCGGGGCTCGTATCGAACAGCGTACCGTCCAAATCGAATAGTACGGTTTTCCAGCGCATACCGAGCTCCTCCTTTGTTGCTTCTTTTCAGTGTAGTTTAATGCACTTGCGCGGGCACTTTTCCGCGCAGGTAAGGCAGCCCACGCATTTCGCATAATCGATTTCCGGCAAGCCGTCCTTCATCGCGATTGCTCCGACAGGACAGTTTTTGGCGCAGATCCCGCACCCGATACAGCCGTTTTTGCACAGCTCCATGACGTCCTTGCCCTTGCCGTGATTGGAACACGCGATATACACTTTCGCGTTTTTGGGGATCCTTCCGATAATACCCTTCGGGCAGCTTCGTATGCAGGTACCGCAAGACACGCATTTTTCTTTATCGACGACGGAATATCCGCCGTCCCCCACGGATACAGCCCCGAACGGACAGTCGTTGACGCACGTCTTTTTCCCGATGCATCCCACGGGGCAAGCCTTCACGCCGCCCGCGATCAGTTCGCAGGAAGCGCAGTCGCCATACCCCTGATACGAATACTTATCGTAACAGGCATTCCCGCCGTTGCAGTGCACTACCGCGACGGTATCCTCGCCGACCTCCCCGCCGCCGAGAATTTCAGCAATTTTTTCTTTATTGGCGGCCGGCGTCGCGCGGCAGTCCGAAAGCTTGGCCTCGCCCTTTACGAGCGCCTCTGCAAACTGCGCGCATCCCGCCTTGCCGCAGCCTCCGCAATTGGACTTTGCCAGCAGGTTTTCCACCTGCTCCACCCGTTCGTCCCGCTTTACGGCGAACACATTGGAACAGATCACGAGGATCACCCCGAATATCACAGCAATCGCGAGCATGATCCCTCCCGCGACCAAAATTTGTAACGCTACATTCATGCGAAATCCTCCCGTCAGGCTAAAATGCCGGAAAAGCCCGCAAAAGCCATCGCCATGATCGCCGCGGTAATCAGCGTAATGGGGAATCCTTTGAAGCACGCCGGTATGTCCGCCTTATCCGTTTTCAGGCGTACACCCGCAAGCAGACAGATCGCGAACAGGAACCCGACGCCCGTCGCCACCGAAACTCCGAAAGTATATACGAAGTTATAGCTGTTGAAAACCACCGCGCCGTTCGCCGTGCCGAGGATCGCGCAGTTCGTCGTGATCAGCGGCAGGTATACGCCGAGCGCGCTGTACAGCGTCGGCGAAAACCGCTTTAAGATCATCTCCAACATCTGCACAAGACTCGCGATCACGAGTATGAACGCCATCGTATACAGATATCCCAACTCCAACGGCACAAGGATATAATTATACACGAGCCAACAGAACACCGAAGAGATCGCCATCACGAAAATAACCGCGAATCCCATGCCCGCCGCGCTCGACATCTTTTTGGATACGCCCAAAAACGGACAAATGCCCTGATATTGCGATAAGACGATATTGTTGGAAATAACGGCGGCAAACATCACCGAAAGAATGGATACGGTCATTTCGCAACCTCCTCAAGAGTTTCCGCCCTGCCTTCCGAAAGCGGCAGAACAGACTTCTTCATCTTTTCTTTCCGCTCGTCAAGTTTTCGGATCACGAAGTTGAACAGAGCCATCAGGCATCCGAACACGATAAACCCGAACGCGCTCGCGCCCACCGAATCCATTGCGGGGAACCCGGGAATTTCCATGCCTGCGAAGGAGCCTGCCGCAAAAAATTCGCGCACGATCCCGATCAGGCAGAGCGCCGCGGTAAATCCGATCCCCATCGAGACGCCGTCGAGCACGCTGTACAGAGGGCGGTTGCAGGAAGCAAAGCTCTCTGCCCGCGCGAGAATAATGCAATTGACCACGATCAAAGCGATAAACGCCTGCATGGTCGAATACAGTTCCGGCAAAAATTTCTGCATGACCATCTGCACGATGGTTACGAATGTGGAAATGATGACGATATAGCAGGGAATGCGCACTTTATCGGGAATAACGTTCCGCAACAGACTTACAAACAAATTGGAAAAAATAAGCACGAACGTTGTGGCCACACCCATCGCAAAGGCCTGAAACAAGCTCGTCGTCATGGCAATGGTCGGGCAGGTTCCCAAAACCAACACGAATGTGGGATTGTTTTTGATCACTCCTCCCAAAAAGGTCTCTTTGATCTTCCTCTTATCCATTGCATTCCCCTCCCGCGGCGAAGTCTCCGCGCAACATCTCCGTCTGAACCTCTTGGCCGTTTCCTTCTTTATAATACTGCACGACCGCGTTCACCGCATTGCGCACCGCCGTCGAACTCTTGGTAGCGCCCGACACGGCATCCGCCGCGAGCGCATCGAGCGACGAGATATCTTTCCCGATAAAATTCGCGTAGTAATCGGCCGCTTCGAGCCGATCCATATACGTCTCGCTGTGATCTCCCACAACGATCTTGAAGATCGCCCCGTCTTTTACATAGACATACAGCCGAACGGAGCCCTTGAATCCGCCGTCCCCTTCGGCAAGGAAGGCGTGCGTCTGTCCGTCGTCCGATACGGCATAATAGACGACCCTGCCGTTCCCGTAGTCCTTCCCGTCTTCATCGCGCATCGAGCTGAACGCTTCGCCCGTATCCTCGGCAAAGCGGTCGTACGCCGACTGCAGAGGATCGACGTAAGTAATGATATGGAACGCGCCCAAAAGCAGTCCGCTGCAAAGAGCGATGATCGCAAGCACAAGCACGCATTTTGTCATGGAGATCGCTTTTTCTCTGTTCATTCCGCGCCTCCTTTTGCCGCTCCTTCCAGCGCGGCAAAACATTCTCCGATCAGATCGCGCACCGCGGCATTGGTGATGGTCGCACCCGTCGTAATGTCCGACGCGATGGTTTCATCCGTCATTGCGGCGATCTCTTCTGCCGTCTTGCCGACAAATATTTCGCGGTCGACCGTGTATCCGTACGTACTTTCGTTGATCGTCGTAATATATTTGACTTTTCCCGCTGCGGCGTCGATGGTGATCGCATACGCGAGCGGCTGCTGATAGTTATATTCCGCAAGATCCGCCACTCCCGACAGCGTAAAGCGATACAGATCTCCGCACCTTTCCGCTTTGACGATGTGCTCTCCGCTCGCAGAGATCGCGCTGTAATCGGCGATATTCGCGTCGTATGCCGTAAAACATTCCAGGATCATCTTCCGAAGGGCGGTATTCGTATAGGTCGCGGACGTTTCCGCATCCGTCGAAAGATCGGTAAGAGCGGCGATCTCGTCGAACGTCTTACCCTCGAAAAAGGCAAGATTTGCAACATACCCCATCGTGCTCTGCGTGATCGGCCGAACGGAAAGGACCTTGTCCCCTTCGGCGTTCAGTTTGATTTCATAGGCGAGCGGCTGCGTATAATCGTATTGGTCGAGATAAGCTTCCCCTTCCACAGAAAAAACGTATCCGCCGCCAAATTCGCGCTTCGCATCCGTAACGTAAGAAAACCTGCCCGTATACAATTGCACTTCCGTATAATTTACGAGCGGAACGGCAACGGCAATTGCCGCCGCAAGCGCAATACAAACGCAACGCATCGCCCATTTCATGACCTGCGGTTTCGGTTTGCCCGATTTGGACGTCTGCCCGAAACGCACGGGCAAGAGGTATTTGTCCATGATCGGCACAAACAAATTCATGATCAGAATCGCCAGCGAAGTGCCTTCGGGGTACGACCCGTACCGCCGTATCAGAACGGTGATCACACCCAGACCGATCGCATATAAAACGCGGTTATACCGCCATTTCGGAGAAGTCGCGTAATCGGTAGCCATAAACACGGCTCCGAACATGAGTCCGCCCGAAAACAGCTGCAGCAGAATTTCGGACGCGCTCCCGTAACAGACCAAAACCATCGCCGCCGCAGTTAAAAGATAGACAACCGGGATGCGCCAGTCAATGACTCTGCGCGCCGTCAGATAAACGCCTCCTGCAAGGACGGCAAGTTTACAGGTCTCGCCGATACTGCCTCCCACATACCCGAACAGGAGCTGCAAAACATATCCCCAATATCCGCCGATATTGAGGAACGAATCCTGCAGAGCCGCTATGCCGCCGCCCAGATAGGTCGCGCCCGTCGTAACGTCTCCGGCGAGGACATTGGAGAGATCCGCGCCGATGTACTGCGTCATTACCGAACTATACGCGAGCAGCAAAAACACTCTCGCCGTAGCCGCAGGGTTGGCAAAATTTTTGCCGAGGCCGCCGAAAATCATCTTTACGACTACGATCGCAAAAACACCGCCGACGATGGGAATATACCACGGGGCCCGCGGCGGCAGATTCAACCCCAAAATGACACCCGTTACTACGGCCGAAAGGTCGAATGTAAACGGCTTTTTGCGGATCAGATTATAGACTTGTTCGCTCGCGAAACACGCCGCAACGCAAATCGCCACGAGCATAAGGGCATATAAGCCGTAAAACAGCACCCCGCATACGAGGCAGGGAGCCAAAGCGATCAGCACGTCCAGCATGATCCGGCGCGTGTTCGAACGGTCGAGTTTGTGCGGAGAGGCGGCAACTTTGTAGTTCGTGATTTCAGCCATTTAAATTTTCCTCTCTCCGATAATTTTTTTCGCGAGCTTTACGCTCTGCGCCAAAAAACGCTTGGCCGGGCAAACGTACGAGCAGCACCCGCATCCTATGCAGGCGAGCGCCCCGTAACGCTTTGCCTCCGCATAATCCTTTTTAAAGAGCGCTTCCTCGATAAACGTGGGAGAAAGCCCCATCGGGCACGCCTGGACGCACCGCCCGCACCCGATACACACGGAAGCGACTTTGCTTTCGCATTCGCTTTCATCCAAAAACAGCAGGCTGGAAGACGTCTTGGCCGTGCAGATCTTCAAAGAAAACACCGCATCCCCCATCATGGGGCCGCCGCATACGATCCGCGCGCAGTTTTCGTCGCCGCCGCAAAATCCGGCCAAATCGCGCAGAGGAGTACCGTTCTTGACCCAAAAATTCCCGCATTTTTTCGCAGCTTTTCCGCTCACCGTCATCACGCGGCGATAGCACGGCTCTCCCAGTTCCACCGCGCGAAAAATCGAGAGCGCGGTATGCACGTTCACGACCACCGCCCCCGCGTCAACGGGAAGTTTTCCTTCGGGGATCGTGCGCCCGGTGCATCCGTACACGAGTTGTTTTTCAGCCCCCTGCGGGTAACGCGTCCGCAGCGGACGCACCGAAATATCGCCGCCGCACTTCGCGGAAAGCAATTCGATCGCATCCCGTTTATTTTTTTCGATCCCGATCACGGCGCGCTTCGCACCGCATGCCAGCATGGCAAAACGGATCCCTCGCAGCAAATCATCCGCATATTCCAACATGATGCGATGGTCGCAGGTGATATAAGGCTCGCATTCCGCCCCGTTCACGACGAGTACGTCCGCTCTGCCGCCGACGGCAAGTTTTGCCGCCGTAGGGAATCCCGCGCCGCCCATTCCGACGATCCCCGCTTCTTCGATCCGCGCCAAAACGGCCGCGCCGTCAGGTTCTGCAAGCCGCGGAAGAAGCATTTCTTCGTCGGTAAAATCGTTTTCGATGCGTATGTGGTCTTTTTTCTTGCCCGAAATTGTAATATGCCCGGCAACCTCCTTTACGACGCCCGCAATCGGAGAATAAATATTCGCCGAAAGCCCCTCGGCTTTTTTTGCCACAAGCTGCCCGCGCAGGACCCTCTGCCCCGGTTCCACTACCGGCACGGCCGGCGCTCCTATGTGCTGCGACAGCGCGAGCCACACGTGCGCCGGTTCCGGACCCGCGCCGATCTTTTCCCGCTCGGAAAGATCTTTGCACCCTGCCGGATGCACTCCCTTTGTGAATGTCTTCAAATATATTCCTCCAAACAGAACCGGCGCTTCCAAGGATCGGCGCGCAGTCTTTCTCCGCTTCAATGTTTATAAATGTATTTTACCACATTTCGCCTGCCGTGTAAAGAAATTCAAGAAACGACAGACAAAAGAATTATTTATATCCGGCTGCCGTTCGGGTTATAAAAGTTTTCTCCGGCTAATTATCCGCCGCTTTTTTCCTTTTCGGCAGCATCGAGCGAATGCCGGTCGCAAACTGATAGAGCGAGAGAACGCATAAAAATACCCCGAACCCGGCGCGCAGCGCCCCGCCGGAGATATTCTGCACGAAAACCCCGCCCAATACGGAAAGAACGGTAGCCGGGAGAATCATCCAAAGTATCCCCTTTGTATCCAAAAGTCCGTTGTTCTTGTGAATGCGCAGCGAGATCGCCGCCATCGGTAAAAACGACAACAAATTGACCGACTGCGCCAAATGCTGCGGAACCCCGCAAAAGACAGTCAAAATCGGGATCAATACCGTCCCGCCGCCCATACCCATGCCACCCAAAACACCGCCGGCGATCCCGGCGATCAGATAGACGAGAAACCGCATATATTCCCCTTATACGATCATTTTGATACCGGCGGCAAACATGACGGCGGCAAAAATCACCGTCGCCGCAGCCGGAGTGATCGAGCCCAGCAGCTTTGCCCCTGCGCCGCCGCCCGCAAGCACGCCCAGGCTTACGGCGATAAACAGTTCGGCATCGAACTGCCCGCTCCAAAGATATACGACCGCACTGGCAAGACTGACCGGAAGTATTACGAGAATCGCCGTCGCATGCGCAACGAGCGGCGGCTTTTTCCCGACCGCAGTCAGAAGAGGCACGACGATCATCCCTCCGCCGCCGCCGAAAATCCCGTTCACGGCCCCGGTGGCACAGCCCGCCGCGGCGAGCGCAAATTTATTTTTTAATGGCAGCATTTACGAAAATCCCCCTTTCAATATTATAAGTGTGCGCGTTCTTATAAAAAATAATGAGATTTTCACCTTTTTTTCAGCGTTATTGCTTGCATTTAATCGCCATTTATATTAAAATAAGATAGTACGATTTTAAAGTATTTCAAATTTCTATCTTTCTACAAAAAGGTGTTTTATGGCTAAAAGCAAACAATCAAGAAAACTGAGAATCACGACCTTATTTCTGACCGTCGCCATGATCCTTGCATTCTGCGCGTTTTTCCTCGCGGCATGCACGACGTCGGACAGCAGCGACGATGAAGAAGATACCTCGCCGACGAGGACGGACACTCAGACTTTTTCGAACGCGAACTTCGAATATTTCGACGACAATAACGAGAGCTACCTCATCGCCACGCCTGAAAACTGGACAAGTTCCACCGGCTCGAACAACAGCGGCGTCAGCGCGAGTTCTTCAGTCGCGAAATCGGGCATCGTCGATACTTCGATCGATTGGGCGGAATTCGTAAACGCGTATAACGATTACGAATACTACGACAGCCTCGACGATGACGACCCCGAACTGGATGACGCGGAGTATTATACGGATATCGACAACGAATACGATATCCCCGGTTGGGACGTTGCCGACGCCGCGAATGACAGCAGCGACGATCTTTCCGACGAGACCATTCAGGCCGCATCGCAGGCGCTCAACCCCGGCACGCATTGGAAAGCGGCAGGCGAAGCGGACGAAGAAAACGGCACGCACGTACTCATGCTGCACAACTACCGCTCCAACAAGATGGGGACGGCTGCGAAATATACTTCCACTTCCGTTACCCTTCCTGCGGGAACCGCCGCGAAATTTTCCGTATGGGTCAAGACCTCGAATCTGACTTTTAACGACGGAAATGCCGTAGACGGAAACAGGGGCGCGTACATCGAAATCGTAAACACCGTCGGCGGAACGACGCAGGATTCTCTCATCGTCCGCAATATCGATACGTCGGACGTATCCGACAACAACGGCTGGGAACAATATACTTTTTACGTAAAGGCATCCTCCTACGCCACGACAACCGTTTCTGTCGTGCTCGGCCTCGGCATGCAGACGGAAAGCACTTCGACCAACTATTATGAATACGTACAGGGATATGCTTTCTTCGACGATCTCGTCTACGAAGTGATGACGGAGAAAACGTATGAAGACAATCTCGCAACGAACGTACCTGTAGCCGCTCAGCGCACGGATCTCGATCTTTCCTTCGGCAGCGACGCGTTTAAATTCGACGCGAAGAGCCTCACCAATAATTCTTTCTCTTTGGATCTCGACACAGTCGCGTATTCCGGCCTCGATATTTCCGGCATGCAGGTTACGGATACGACCGACGACGCCAACCGCTACGGAAACACCTATATCGAATATTTCAGAGATCAGTTCAGCGCCTCGGAACTTGCGGCGCAGACCGAACAGATCGCAACGGATAAAACCCTTTCCCGCGTCGTAACGAAGAGCGAGATCGACAGCGGCAATTACGGAACGGCCTTTAAATCGGATTTCGAAAAATTCAATGATCTGTCGTTCGGCGGCAGCAGCGAAAATATCCTCGTTCTGTACAGCGGATTGGGCGCCCCCTACACCGCAACTCTCGACTCGAACGTATTCAGCCTTGCGAAAGGCCAATACATGATGATCAGTTTCTGGGTCAAGACGTATGATCTGCAGGGCGGCACAGGCGCAACGATCACGTTGATCGACGCCGATACGGAGACGGCCATCGGCGCACTCGACACCACTACCCTTACCGGAACAGACCTCGTCGACGATACGAAGAAAAACGACGAAGCCTATAAAGATATCAACGACGGATGGCAGCAGTGCTTCTTCTTTATCACCAACGATACCGAACAAAGCGCCCCCATTGAATTCACCCTTGAATTCTCCTTCGGGCCCACGTCTATATCCGGTTCATCCCTCTCATCGTTCGTTCCCGGATACGCGGCATTTACCGGTTTCCGCTACGCAACGATGAACAGCGACGAATACGCGCTGAAAACAACGGGCGATTATGCCGTGGAAGTTTCTCTTACCGGCGGCGAAGATACGACCGAAAACTCGTTCGACGATCCTTCCTACTATGATCCCGATCAGATCAAAACTGATTTTGCCGATCCCCGCAACTATTACGGCGTCTTCGGCAACAGCACGTACGTCGGCGGCGACCTCCTCACCAATGAGGACGGCAGCAGTATAGACAAAAATGCGGTAAATCAGCTCGCTTCGGCCGGGCTCCTGAACAAAAAATATGTAGACGCCTATCTCGACAGCGGTTCAGCCGTACAGGAAGCCCTTGCAAACTGCCCGTCTTTGATCGCCGCTATTACCAATTGGGAAAACGTATTTGCCGGAACCGACCAGCCCCTGCTGATCGCAAACACCGTGCAGCAGGCGTATGGATTCATATCCAACACAGCAAGCAGCATCTCGGCTGATTCTTACTCGCTGATCACGGTCCGCGTCAAATTGAGCGCAAACACCACCGCGAACGTCTATCTCATCGATACGACGGCGCCCGAAAATCTGGAAGATAAACAGTACACCGACACATTAAAGTATACGTCCGGCGTCTCCTACCGCTACGACGAAGACGGCAACGTGATCAATAAAGATCCCGAAGCGGACGATTACAGCTCTAAAACGAACACTGTTTTCTATAAACAGGATAACGGACTTTGGTATACGGCGCAGGATTTCGCCGGCGACACCTACTATGCGAACCTCGCCAATTACGAGCGCGACCCCGAAACAGGCGATCTGCTCGATTCCGACGGTAATATCGTCTATTACGCATCCGAAGAAGACGGCACCTATTACAGATACCGCGATGCCGATTCGGAAAGACTTTCCGTCAAAGTAAAAGACTTTACCGCCGCCGGCGTCGATTTGACCGGAGCGGTCCTGCAGCAGCCTTCCGAAAAAGCGCTTTCGCAGACGGTAGTAAATAACAGCAACCAGACATCCGATTGGATCTACGTCCGTTTCTTCATTGCTTCCGGCGACGAAGCCAAAAATTACAGGTTGGAGGTTTGGTCGGGCGCCCGCGCAAGCGAAGGCGATGCCGCATTGGTCGAAAACAGCGCCGATACTTTCGTTGCTTTCGATATCGTCGGCTACAGCGATCTTACCGAGGAAACGTTTACAAACCTGGTAGACCTGCGGCTGAAAGCACTCGCTTCCGATCTCGGATACGGCAGCGATGCTACAGCGGTCGATGCTCTTGAAGAAGCGTACCTCGCCGATCCTGCATCCTTTATCGGCAGAACGGACGGCAAAGAAATCGTATATTACCACTACTCACTCTATGATGACGATGACTATGCGTCCTATGATGCGGATTATTCGGATGCGGAAACCGATCCTTATGCCGATTACGATGCGAGCTCTTATTCCAATGAAGTAGCGTACCTGCGTTACAACAATGACGGAGCGACGGAAGGCAACGTTTATTACGATACTTTCGTCAACTACGGAGCCAGCGAGATCACGGTTTCCTCAAGCTCTTCCTCCGACGATGAAACGACGGACGACAGTTCCCCCGATTCCAATCAGAATATTTGGCTGTTGGTCATCTCGATCGTATTGGCTGTCGTTCTTATCTTCACGCTCGTAGCCCTGCTTGTCCGTAAACTCCTCGCGAACATCAAGATCAAGTCCCCTCGCGCAAACCGCAACGGTCCTTCATACGACAATAAGCGCAAACGCTATATCCGCAAACTTCGCCTTGAAGAAGCGGAACACGATGAGGGCGCCGACGATATCTTGCCGGATGACGATGAGATCAGCGAAGAAGATATCTATAAGGTAGAGACGGAAGAACAGACTTCGGAAGAGAACGGTTCTTCGGAAGAAGAGAATCCTGCAGAAGAATCCGAAGAAGTTCCCGCAGATAAAAATCCTGAAAATGACGGCGACAAGAACGAATAATCTTCGCCATCAGACAACGTATTAAATGTAAACCAGGCAGCCCCTGCCGCAAGATTTGCGGCAGGGGCTGTTCTTCACTTTGCAAATGCTATAAAATTTAATTGTTTCCGCCCTCAGAGCCAAGACAATTTGCCCGTCCTCCGCAAAAGCCGAGCCGTCAACGCCGTGTCCGTCTCCTGCAAAATGACCGTTATATCTTTCAAAAACGGGTATGCGGCATACAGTTTCTCGTGGTGCATTATGTTGCCAAGTTTTGCTGTACGATAGCCCCCGTCCTCCGTGGAATGATTTTCAAAAGCAGACTTCTCTACAAGGGTTGCCGCCGAGTCGTCGATTTCATATCGCCATTGATTGTCATACCCAACAAACCACCCAGTCTCTCGCCTTATAGTCTCGCTGTCCTCTCCCGCCGCCCCTGTGAGCCTTTCGTCGCTCTGATAGTCCGTCCGAGTCTTTCTGAAAAAGCCGAGCATTTTATCTTTGAGCGTCTGCTTTTTCTGCACAAGGCGTTCAAGAATATTCTTGTTCGAGAGCGTCTGTTCGGCAAAATGCGCATTGATCTCGTCGCTGACCTGCAATGCGCAGCCCTGCCCGACCGCTTACCGCTCATCTTATTTTAAGTTAAAAGAGCACGGCAATAGCCGTGCTCTTTTAATTTTAATCATATGTTTCATCAAATATCTTTTTTGCAACATCGCGCCCGTTCTGGTATCGCCGCAATTTTTCAAATTTATTGATGATAGCGTCGCTTTTTCCGTCGGTCCCCGCAACTTTTATCCGTATTTTACCGCCAACAGTACCAAAGAATACGGATAGCTTAAAGCTTCTTTTGACTTTCTCGATGCTCTTGAACAGTTGTATGTTGGCAGCTCCGCTCTTATTCTGCAAGGAGAGACGATCATTCCCCTTTTGCGCGATCTTTCTTTTACTTTGCCGTTCGACGAGTATATTTTGCCGCGGCGATCCTGTTATTCCGAGCAATCATACGCAGATAACTGTCGATTGTGCGCGCATAGCTGTCGCATTCCGCGATTTTGCTGCTGAACTGACGATAACGAACGATGTAATCTTTGATCAGTCCGACGATATTGGTCAGCGTTTTGCTCAACTCCAACAGCGTAAACAGATAAAACTTATCGTCCGGTATGGCGACGACCCAAGCGGACGGATGCAAAATTTTGCTTGCACTCGCATAGGCGGCGTAACGCCCGCTCTGCCCTGCTACCTTTTGCAGCCCTTCTTTAAAGTTCAGCCTGTATTCCTTGCCGAACCCTTCCCGGAACCCCTCGACATGCACCAGCCAACCGTAATTGATAAATGCGTTCTTTTCCTTAATGCCGTAGGCCTTGCTCTCTTCCGAAAGGCGCTTCTGCAGCTCTTCGGCATTCGGCTTAGTTTCCAAATCAAAGTACTCCATGTGCTAAAAAAAAAAAAAAAACAGCTCCTCGCCCTTCGTATTCAGAGTAATGAGAACACACTCCAGCTCATGCAGATGCCGCCAAAGAATGACCGCATCGCAGCTGTTGCCCGCCGCCAAAAGATTGATCACGCTCTTGACGGTTACCAAAGCTTTTTTAAAGAGGTTGTTAATGCCGTTCATACGGCGGTCTTGCCCTGAAAAGCTTCCCAAAATGAAGAGAGAATAGCTGCAGGCCATGTTGTAAGCGGCAATCTCGGGCGAATAGGCCGAAGTGTTTGAAAATTTTTCCACGTTGAGATGCTCGTTGATGACTATGTATACCGCCACATCTTGTACGAGCATCGCGCGGTATTTCTCCTCCCCCTCGATGCGTGATATGAGTTCCGGCGGCAAATGCGACGTGTGGAACGCATGATAATAAAATACATACGCGACAATCTCGTCTAACCGCGCCCCGTCCAACGCACGCAGCCGTATCTTCCTGTTCTCCAATTCCTGTGCATATTGTTCCTTTACGCGGTAATACATTTCTCTCAAGAAGGCAACGTTCGGCGTCTTCCCCGTTACGCGCGTGAGTTTTGCGATCTGCGCGTCGAAGACGCGCCCTTCCATCTGGTCGATAAAATTCGGCATAGCTATATCCTTCGAGAGCCCTGCTCTCCTTTTTAATTATAGAGCAAAACGCAAAAAAAAGCAAGAAAATCCCGCCTCCCTCCGCACGTACCGATGCGAACGGATCCTGCGCAATTTTCGCAACATAGAGTACATTTTTTTGAGAAAGTATTGACTTTTTCGCTCGTCAGATTTATAATAAGCGTAAATAGTAATGTCAAAGCGAGGTTTTTGCATGCAGTATCGAAATTTAGGAAAATGGGGACTGAAAGTAAGCGAGATATCCATCGGAAGCTGGATGACAGACCTGAACGGGCTCGGAGCGGCAGAAACGGCACGCCAATGCATACGCGCCGCATACGACGCGGGCGTAAACTTCTTTGACTGCGCAGATGCTTACAGCGGCGGCGAAGCGGAAAAATTCCTCGGCAGCGCTCTGCGCGACTATAAACGCAGTTCTTACGTCGTTTCTTCCAAGGTATTTTTCCCTACCGGGAGAGGGGCCAACGATTGGGGACTTTCGCGCAAGCACATTATCGAACAGCTGGATTCGAGCCTGAAAAACATGAAGCTCGATTACCTGGATATGTATTTCTGCCACCGCTTCGACCCTACGACGCCGATCGAAGAGACGATGCAGGCTCTTTCGGATATGGTCGTTCAAGGAAAGATCCTTTACTACGGCGTAAGCGAATGGTCTCCCGTACAAATCTGCAAGGCGCTTTCCGTTATACGCGAACTGCATCTGCGGCCGATGAATGTGATCCAGCCGCAATACAATATGGTCGACCGCTACATTGAAGACGAGATCGTGCAAATCTGCACCGAGAACGGAATCGGCATCGTGCCATTTTCTCCGCTCGCGCAGGGTCTCTTGACCGGAAAATACCGCAAGGGCCAGCCCCTGCCTGCTGGATCGCGCGCCACGCATCAAGCCGATAAACAGATCAATAATCTTCTTACCGACGACAATCTCGATAAAGTCGAGTCGCTTTCGAAGATCGCGGCCGAACTGGGAGTTCCCCTGTCCGTTCTTGCCCTTTCCTGGATCCTGCGCCTGCCGCAGATATCCTCCGTCATTACGGGAGCTTCCAACCCGGAACAGCTGGAAACAAACGCCGCGGCAAGCGGATTCAAGATCCCCGCGGACGCCCTCTCGGAAATCGAGAAAATTCTGAATTATCGGCCGTTCGTGCGAAAAATCGGATAATTCCCCCAAAATCCACAAAGGGACCGCAAAACGCGGTCCCTTTTGCAATG
>CALVXE010000017.1 GCA_944368795.1 uncultured Clostridia bacterium
AGTCTGTCTGCTCGGGGGATCCCTTTCAGGTGGATGTACCCGTTGAAGTTGTAGACTTTCCGCAGTTTTATCACCGTTTCAAGCATTCGTTCCATGGTCGAATCGGGCGAACCGTCGACGGCGGACGAAAGAAACAGCCCTTCGATATAGTTCCGCTTATAGAATTCAAGGACCAGTTCGCACAGCTCGTCCGGAGTGGCGGAAGCGCGGGGAACGTCCGCCTCCGCCCGGTTCGGGCAGTAAAGACAGTTATATACGCAGCGGTTGCTGAGCAAAATTTTTAATAGGGATATACACCGCCCGTCCGGGGTGAATGAGTGGCAGATCCCTCCGAAGCTCGCGTTTCCGATCCCGCCTTTTCGGTTTGCACGCCGCGAACCGGAAGACGAACAGGAGACGTCGTATTTCGCGCTTTCCGTTAAAATTTTCAGGCGTTCTGCAGCGATCATTGTTCCGTTCCTCCCTAAGCAATTATAGTATAGCGCGGATTCAAACAAAAGTCAAACATATGTTCGTATTTTTTCCGATTTTGAAAAATCAGTTGCGGAAAGAGGAAAATTGCGGAGCGATTTAAAAATTTCACTTGTTTTTCATTTAGTTATGGTGTTATAATAATATTAGGCGTTTACAATATTATAAAAATTGTAGAGAGATACGGAGGAAGCTTATGAAAGTTTTGATCGTAGACGATGAAGAGATGATTCGCAACGTGCTCAGAGAGTACATCGAATTTGAAGGGAACGAGGCCTTCGAGGCGGCCGACGGGATCCAAGCGGTTAAAATGTGCCGCGACAACGATTACGATATCATTCTTATGGATGTGATGATGCCTTCGCTGGACGGATTTTCCGCGGTGAAAGAGATCCATAAGACGAAAGACATTCCGGTGATCATGCTGTCTGCCCGCGGTGAGGAATACGACAAGCTTTTCGGATTCGAAGTAGGGGCGGACGATTACGTAACGAAGCCTTTTTCTCCGAAGGAAGTTATGGCGCGCATAGCCGCCGTTACCAAGCGGCATAAGGCGGGCAGCCCCGTTTCGCGCGAACTTTTGAAGTTCGAGGGGTTGGAGATCGACATGAAAGGGCGCAATGTTTATGTAGACGGGGAAAAACTGGACCTTACCCCGAAGGAATATGAGTTGCTGTTCTATTTGGTCAAAAACAACGGCATAGCTCTTTCGCGCGAAAAACTTCTTTCCGACGTTTGGGGCTTTGATTTTTACGGGGACGACCGTACCGTCGATACGCATATCAAGATGCTGCGCAGCAGTTTGAAAGAGTACAGAAAATTTATCGTAACACTCAGGGGAATGGGATACAAATTCGAAGCATGATCAAAGGGAAGCAGCGTTTTCACAGTCTGAATTTTATATTGTGGTTTTCTTTTCTTATATTTGCCGCATTCATTATCGCACTCACGTGGATCTTTCAGACGACGTTGCTGCGCGTGTTCTTTACGTCGCAGGCGGAAGAGGACCTGGGGGCGATCGGCCGTTCCGCCTATGAGCGGCTGAACGGAGCTCTGCGCGGAAGGGAGGACGGCGTCGTCGGCAATTATGTGGATGAGTATGTAAATTATTGTATAGCGGATCTTCAGCGGGATAATCCTCTTGTGTCGATTTATGTCATGGATCAGGCAGGAGAGGTGCTGTTCCCTTCGGACGAAGGGGATTTCGCGGTTTCGGACGATACTGCGCAGGAAGAAGATTATCCGGATCTTGAAAGATTCAACATGATGCAAGATAAGCTCGCGCGTCAAGAGGATGAAAAGAGCGGCATAATCTTTAAGATGAGCGATAATTATTATATCTTCGGCGCGCAGCTCGACGTGCCGAGTCAGTCGTCCGCCGATTCGGATATGTATTTGTATATCAGCTATTCCACGGAACTTTCGGAGATGACGTATGGGACGATGCGCATCCAGTTGATATTCATTTCGATCATCGTCATCTTTTTGGCGCTCGTGATTTCCGCGCTGATATCGATGAAGCTGACCAAGCCGATCACGCGGATCACCCGCGCAGCGAAGAGAATGGCGGAAGGGGACTTTACGGTCAACTTCAAGGGCGAATATTCTTACGCGGAGATGGACGCCTTGGCCGAAACGCTCGATTATGCGAAAGAGGAGATCGGAAAATCCGATCAGCTGCAAAAGGAAGTTCTCGCCAATGTTACGCACGATTTAAAGACGCCGCTTACCATGATCAAGGCATATGCGTCGATGATCCAGGAAATTTCGGGAAATAATCCCGAAAAAAGAGTAAAGCATACGCAGATCATCATTGACGAATCCGACCGGCTGACATCGCTCGTAAACGATATTTTAAATCTTTCCAAGATCCGTTCGGGGATGGACATACTGAAAACGAGGACTTTCAACTTATCGGAATTCGTGCATACCGTGCTGGAAAGGTTCGATTTTTTGAGCGAGACGCAGGGGTATACCATCGTGCGGGATATCGACGATGAATTGTATACGGAAGCGGACATGGAAAAGATCGAACAGGTCGTTTACAACCTCGTCGGCAACGCGATCAACTATACGGGCGAGGATAAAAAGATCGTCGTCGGGCTCAAACGTATCGAGGGAGGAAAGCTGCGCTTTACCGTAACCGATACCGGAAAAGGGATCCCGGAAGAGGAGATCAAGACGATTTGGGACAGATACTATCGTTCGGCCGAAACGCATAAGCGCCCCATCAAGGGGACGGGGCTCGGACTTTCGATCGTCAAGACGATCCTGCTCAAACACGACTTTGAATTCGGCGTGGAGAGCGAGGTAGGCAAAGGCAGCACCTTCTATGTGCTGTTCCCGGAAAAGTAGACGCTGTCCGTTTTAAAATATTTGAAAGAACAAAAGAATGCAGCCTCCCGCTTCAAAACAGCGGGAGGCTGCATTAATTAAATGCATCGTAAAAAAGGCAGAGCCCGAAAGGGCTTTGTTTGCATTAAAAGTTTTTATCGGCAAAAGGAGGGAAAGGCGCGTCAGCTGCGCGAATTTTTCACGAGGAATTTTTCCGCGAGGGCGACAAGGGCGTACATCCCCGCCGCCAATACGCACAGGATAGCGGTCGCCGCCATGACGAGATCGAGCTTAAAGACCTGGCCGCCGTACACGATCAGATACCCCAAACCGGCCTTCGATACGATGTATTCGCCCATAATGGAACCGATCCAGGCCATGCCGACGCATATTTTCAGCATCCCGATAAATTGCGGAATCGCCGAGGGGATGACCAGTTTCGTCAAAATTTGCAGTTTGCTTGCTCCCATCGACCGAAGTAACAGTATTTTGTTTTGATCGGTCGCCATAAACCCGCCGAGCATGTTCATGATCGCCACGATGATACCGACGAGAACGGTCATGAAGACGATTGCGGTCGATCCGGTGCCGAACCAGACGATGATGACGGGGCCGAGGGCGATTTTAGGCAGACTGTTCAATACGACGATATACGGTTCGAGCACGCGGCGCGCCGTATCGCTCCACCATAAGGCGAGGGCGATCCCCGTACCGAAAACGACGGCGATGGCGAAGCCTGCAAGCGTTTCCCAAAGAGTTGTGCCGATGTGATAGAACAGAGACCCGTCGCTCGCAAGATCGCCGATCATTGCCGCGATGCGCGACGGGGAGCTGATGATAAACGGATCGACGAGCTGCAGATCTGCGATCAGTTCCCAAATTCCGAGAATGACCAACAGAAGACCGATCCGCACGATTTGAACGACCGCGCTGCCGCGGCGCACTTTTTTTAGGTAAAGCGCATGTTCGGGCGAGTAATTCGTCTGCTTTTTCATATGTTTAACTCCTTCCAAAGTAATTCGAACCAAACGGAAAAGCGGGGCGATTCGCGCCGTTTGAGCGGGACGGTGCTGCCGAACTCGAGTTCGTGCGCGGCTACCACGCGCGCGGGGCGGGCGCTCAGAACGAGGATGCGGTCCGCAACGGAAATCGCCTCCGAGATATCGTGCGTTACGAGGAGCGCCGTCTTTTTTTCGCTGCGGATAATGTTATATACGTCGTCGCATACGGAAAGCCGCGTCTGGTAATCGAGAGCGGAAAAAGGTTCGTCGAGGAGCAGTATTTCCGGCTGGATGGCGAGCGTACGAATGAGTGCGGCGCGTTGGCGCATTCCGCCGGAAAGCTGGTCCGGATAATGTTTTAAAAAGTTTCCGAGTCCGTATTTTTCGGCGAGATCGAGCGCCCGTCTGCGGTTTTCGGCCGTATTCTTTTTTTGGATCTCGAGCGGCAGAAAAATATTTTCTTCTACGGTGCGCCAGGGGAATAGTTCATCTCTTTGGAGCATGTAGCCGAATATTTCCGCCCCGGTTTTTCCCCCGCGGACGCGGATCGAGCCGGACGAAGGCTTTAACAACCCCGCGGCAAGGGAAAGGACGGTCGTCTTTCCGCAGCCGGACGGGCCGATCACGGCAATAAATTCTCCTTCCCGCACGCAAAAACTCATATCTTTCGCGGCGAGCGTCTCGCCCGTCTTTGTGTGGTACGTCATGCTTACGCCGTCAAATTCCAGTACGACGTTTTTATCGATTTGTTCGTTCATGAGTGTTTCCTCGATAGCGTTAGTGAAGGTTCAGATCAAGGCAGGAATGCCGTGCGCCGCGCTCCCGCGGCGCACGGCGGTTCTATGCATTTCAGCCGTAAAGTTCGGCGTAGATCTTTGAAGAGAAGGATGTGTCGACGAGATCGGAAAAATTGACGCGCCTTTCGAGCTCGCCGGCGTTATCGATGATGTCCTGCAGGCGGTTGAAAGCCGATTCAGTCATCGTCATATCCGTCTGCCATGCGTCGATGGACTTATAACTGTCGAGCGAAACTTTTAAAGATTCCGCTGCCGTGCCGTCAAAATAGGGGGCCAGCAATTGGGCGGCGGTATCGCTGTTTTCGCTGTTTACATAGCGGATCCCTTTCATGACCGCGCGCAGGAAGCCCTCGATGATCTCCTCATTGGATTCGATATAATTTTCGCGGGCGATATAGCATGTATAGGGCACTTCTCCGGACGCCTCGCCGACGGAGGCGACGACATACCCTTTGCCCGCCTTTTCGTATTCGGAGGCGACCGGCTCGAACATCGTGCAGTAATCCGCGGTCCCGCCCTCGAAAGCGGCGGTCATATTGTTGAAGTTGACGTCGTAATTCATAGAGACGTTCTGCCCGTCGTAAAGTCCGTGTTCGTTGAGTACATATTCGAACGTCATTGCGGGAACGCCGCCCTTGCGTCCGGCAAGTATGTCTTTGCCCTGCAGGCTGACGGCCCAATCGAATGTATCGGCTTCGTCTATGCGTGAGACGAGGAAGGAACCGTCCCGCTTTGTAAGCTGGCCGAAAACCGTAGGCACGTTATTGGAGCCGCCGATGAGCACGTACAGAGCCGCCTCCGGGCCGCAGAAGCCGATGTCTGCGCTTCCGGAAAGAACGGCGGCCATCACGGCGTCGGCGCCGCCGCCGTTCGTAAGGTCGATTTCGATCCCTTCTTCTTCAAAATAGCCGAGCGCATCGGCGATGTACATGGGCGCATAAAACACCGAGTGCGTAACTTCACTTACGCGCACCTTTGTAAGCCCTCCTTCGCCTGAATTGCATGCCGAAAGAGGTATGACGGCGAAGAGGGCGGTTAAAATTACGATCAAAATTTTTTTCATGGAAAATCTCCGTTCGTTTGATTTTGTCAATAATACATGGTATGCGGAAGGCGGAGAATTTGACAGGGGATTTTGGCAAAGAGCGCAAAAAAGGGAAGGGCAGGCGCCCTTCCCGGATGAATGTACAAGTGAATTCAGTTTTTATTGCTCCAATCCAACCACGAGTGTGTGTCTTTCAGGAGTTGAGCGGCCGTTTCGGGGTCGCGCAAAAGCTCCGCGTCGATCGGCTCGCCGCCGATGCTCCAGCCCTCGGGGTCGGCAAAATATACTTCGGAAAGGTTCGGGCAGTCATAGATGGCCGAGCCGGCAATGGAAGATACGTTTGCGGGGATCGTGAGGCTTGTAAGGTTTGCGCAGCCACAGAAAGCAGAATTTTGAATGGTCGTTACCGATTCGGGGAGTACGATTTCCTTCAAGCCGGTGCAATCCCGAAAAGATGCCCAGCCGATCAAGGTTACGCCGTCGGGAATTTCGATTTGCGTCAGGTTTTTGCAGTCGGCAAAAGCTGTCGTTCCTATGATCTTTAAACTTTGCGGCAGGTTGACTTTTTTCAATCCGGTACAACCGTCGAATACGATACCTATACCGTTTTCCAGTCCGATCGCGGTAACGCCTTCGGGAATGTTGATTTCTCCCTTTACGGCAGACGGTATACACTCAATTTCCGTCATGGCTCTGTTATAAAGGATGCCGTCCTGCGCGGCGAACCATTGGTTTCCCTCTTCAACGGTAAATTTTTCCAAGGCGTAGCAGTCGGAAAACGGCCCGGTTGCAGTGGAGGCGAAAAGGATTACTTGCAGGCTTGCCGGAACGCAATATTCGGTTATTGTTTTATCGTGAATATAATAGAGATAGGTCTTGCTCGCATTGTATACGCCGATTTCGTCGATACAATAATAATCGTTAAAAACGATCTCCTTTTTACCCGCCAGCGCTTCATATAAGTCCATTACGCCGTTTCCGAGCACATTACCGCCTTTCGGCTCGTCGGGGAAACCGTAGCCCCAATTTACGAAGCCGAGAATGGATACATTTTTTCCGAACACGAGTTTTTCCAAATGGGAACATCTGTAAAAAGCTCCATTGGCGATCATTCCCGTTTGGTCAGGAACGGTGTATTCCGTGCGCTCGTTCGCGTTGGGGTATTGGATGAGCGTATAGAGGGATTTCGTAAACAGTACCCCGTCCTTTGCCGTAAAATAGGGGTTTTCATCATCGACGGAAATATCTTCCAGCGGAGTATAGCGGAATACCCGATCTCCGATAAATTCTACCGTCTTCGGAGCCGAGCGCGATGACGGTAAAGACGCGCCCGTCATATTGCACGGTTTCGGGAATTATGAGCGCGCCCTCGATATCTGTACGGCGGAGCGCCACGGCATTGTATCCGACGATTTCATAGGCACATGCGTCAACGATAAATTCTTCGCCGAGCTGAAGCCCTCCGTCCGCGTAGGCGCTTGTTGCGCGGTCGGGCAGGTCGCATTGGAAGGAAATTCCTTCTTCGCCGCTCGTATTAAAAGTATGGTCGGATAAAAAATCTTCGTCCGTTTTACAGAAATAATCGTAAGAAATACCCCACTTCCAATCGGGATCATCGTCGTAGGGCAAATCGCACCAATACCAGGCGCCGTCGTCCAATTTTATCAGGTTCCAGGTGCGAGCCTCTCTGTTGCTTTCGCCCGAAACAAGCAGGTTTTCCACCCCCGCAAAGTTGAGCATCAGCTGATATGTCCGCGCGTACCCCTCGCACGCAGCGGTGCGGTTTTCAAGTACGCCGAGAATATTGTGCGCCCAAGGTTCGCCGGCGTCGCTGTCGTCGGTATAATCTGCGGTGCGCAAAATAATGTCGTGGCAGGCAAGGGCGATGTCGTATGCCGTCGCGTTCGGGTCGATTTTTGCCGCAAACGCATTGAGTGCATCGTCGATAAGCCCGTTATAATTTGCCCGTATTTCCGCCTTTGCGTAGTCGTCTTCGATGAGCAGAACAAGCTGTGTCCCATTGATCTGCACGGTACCGGAAAGCCAATAATAGAGGGGATTATCGTCCGTGTACGTCTTCCATACGGCAATGCTCTCCTCGTCGGTCAGCCCGCATTCCGCATAGTCGAACGATGCCAAGATAAAATTTCGGGCGCGTCCTGCCCGGCGGAATGGAAAGCTGTTACGGCGGCGTCGATGTCTTCGGAGAGGGCTTGCATGCCTTCGCCGTCCGGAAGGGTGCCGAGAAAATCGTACCCGTATGTTCCGTTCAACAAGTCGGCGGCTTCCTCGCCGCATCGGGAGCATACGCTGCCCTGTAACAGGTGCCCGAGCTTTTCCGTCTCCTCATACGTCGAATAATCGCAACGGGAGCAGGTCTCGTACGCCTTCCAGCCGCCCTCGGAACAGGTTGCTGCTTTTGCTTCATGCTGCTGTAAGTCGTGTCCGAGCTTTTTCGTCTCCTCATACGTCGAATAATCGCAACGGGAGCAGGCCTCGTACGCCTTCCAGCCGCCCTCAGTACAGGTTGCCGCCTTGGCGTCATGCTGGTGCAGGTCGTGCCCGAGCGCATCGGTTTCTTCTTCCTTTGTTGCGCCGCATGTGCTGCACGTGTAGCGGACAACGCCTTTTGCGGTGCAGGTCGCGCTCGTCAGCGTTTCCGTTTTCCAGTCATGTGCGGCCCGGTCGGTTGTGGCGCCGCAGCCCTCGTCGGTACAGGCGCGCCAATGCTCCGTATCGTCGTAGGACCATTCTTCGGAATAGGTATGATTTTGATCATTATTACAGGCGGCGAAGGCGAACAGGCACATCGCCGATACTGCGAGCGCCGCAAGCGCGGCGAGCCATAGTTTCTTCTTCAAAATTCCTCCTTCGGCAGAATTTCTGACCGGCCGCATTCAGCTGAGGCCGTTCATATAAATGCATTATATCACGGTTCCCGATCAAAAGCAATAGAAAATTTTAAATTGCTCGGTGCGGCAAAAGGAAAACGTTCGGGTGTCCGTTGCAAATTATTTCCGCAAAGGCGCGGCTCTCTTTTTCGGTTGACAAGGAGAGAGCTTTTTATTATAATAATTATCGGACTACTTGGCGGGTTTACGGCTTTATTGCGGCGGTAAACTTATTTTTTTCAGAGGTGCAAGCGCTATGGAGATGCAAAAGACTTACAATCCCAAAGATTTTGAGGACAGGCTGTACAGCGAATGGATGGAAAAGAATTATTTTCGCGCGGAAGCGGATCCGTCGAAAATTCCTTTCACCATCGTCATTCCGCCTCCCAATATTACGGGCCAGCTGCATCTCGGGCACGCGCTGGACAATACGATCATCGACGCTCTTATCCGCTTTAAGAGAATGCAGGGGTACTCTGCTTTGTATCTGCCCGGATGCGACCATGCCTCCATTGCGACGGAGGTCAAGATCGTCGAGGAGATGAAAAAAGAGGGACTTACGAAAAAGGACGTCGGCCGCGAAGGATTTTTAAAGCGGGCCTGGGCATGGAAAGAAAAGTACGGCGGTCGCATCGTCGAACAGATGAAAAAGATGGGCGTTTCGTGCGATTGGTCCCGCCTTGCCTTTACGATGGATGAAAACTGCTCCCGCGCGGTGCGGGAGGTGTTTGTGAACCTCTACGAAAAGGGGTTGATCTATCGGGGCGACCGGATCATCAACTGGTGCCCCGGCTGCAAGACCGCGCTTTCGGACGCGGAAGTCGAATACAGCGAAGACGCATCGTATTTTTGGCATTTGAAATACCCGGTAAAGGACAGCGACGAATGTATCGTGGTGGCGACCACGCGCCCCGAAACGATGTTGGGAGATACTGCCGTTGCCGTCAATCCGAAAGACAAGCGTTACGAGCATATGGTCGGCAAAACGCTCGTTCTGCCTTTGGTAGGGCGCGAGATTCCCGTGATCGCCGACGAATATGTCGACATGGAGTTCGGCTCGGGGGCGGTGAAGATTACTCCGGCGCACGATCCGAACGATTTTGAGGTGGGACTGCGGCACGATCTCCCCGTGATCCGCGTGATGAACGACGACGGTTCTATGAACGAGAATGCGGGGGAAGCCTACAAGGGCTTGGACCGCTTTGCCGCGCGCGAGAAGATCGTGGAAGATTTGAAAGCTTGCGGGGCGCTCGTAAAGATCGAGCCGCACGCGCACAACGTCGGGCATTGCTACCGCTGCAAGAGCACGGTGGAGCCGATCGTTTCGAAGCAATGGTTTGTGAAGATGGCGCCCTTGGCGAAGCCGGCCATCGACGCGGTCGCACGCAATAAGATCAAATTTACGCCCGAACGTTTTTCGAAGATCTATTTCAACTGGATGGAGGGGATCAAGGATTGGTGCATTTCCCGCCAGCTTTGGTGGGGGCATCGCATCCCCGTGTGGTATTGTCAAAACTGCGGGGAGATGATCGTTTCCAAGACGGATCCTTCGGAATGCCCGCACTGCGGCAGCCGCGATTTAAAACAGGACGAGGATGTATTGGACACGTGGTTCTCCTCCGCGCTCTGGCCGTTTTCCACCCTCGGATATCCGGAAAAGACGGAGGATTACGCATATTTTTACCCGACGGACGTGCTTTCCTGCGGGTATGACATCATCTTTTTCTGGGTCGCGAGGATGATCTTTTCGGGGATCGAACATACGGGGAAGGTCCCTTTCCGCGACGTTCTTTTGCACGGGATCGTGCGGGACGAGCAGGGAAGAAAGATGTCGAAATCGCTCGGCAACGGGATCGACCCGCTGGAAGTGATCGACGAATACGGCGCCGATTCCCTGCGCTTTTCGCTGATTACGGGCGTTGCTCCCGGAAACGACAGCCGTTACAGCCGCGGGAAAGTCGAGTCGGCCCGCAATTTTATGAATAAGATCTGGAATGCTTCGCGCTTTGTTTTGATGAACGCGGAGGGGGTTAAGATCCCGCCGATGGGCGATATTAAGCTGGCGTCTGCAGACAAGTGGATCATTTCCAGACTGGAAAGCTGTATTAAAGAAGTTACTTTAAATATGGGCAAATTCGAGCTCGGCATTGCTGCGGGAGCTCTGTACGATTTTCTTTGGAGCGATTTTTGCGATTGGTATATCGAGCTTTGCAAGAGTTCGCTGTACGGCGAAGATCAGGCGAAGAAGGCGGCTACGCTTTCGGTGCTGTGCTTTGTCCTTGAAAATGCGCTGAAACTGCTTCATCCCTTCGTTCCGTTTATAACAGAGGAAATATACCGCAATATTCCGGGAACAAAGGGCAGTATAATGGTTTCCGATTTCCCGCGCTACAATTCGAAGCTCTCTTATAAGAAAGAGGCGAAAGCGTTCGAGCCTGTAATGGACGTGATAAAGTGTGTCCGCAACATGAAGACATCGGTAAACTGTCCTCCGTCCAAAAAGGTGAAACTGTACATTGCGGCGCAGAATAAGCGCATTTTGTCGGCCAATTCCGGGGCGATTGCAAAACTTGCGGGGGCGAGCGAAATCGAATTTATCGAAAGCGCGGCAGCTCTTTCGGAAAAGACCCTTTCGCAGGTTACCGAAACCTGCACGGTATTCGTACCTCTCGGAGAGTTGGTGGATATCGATAAGGAGCGCGACAGGCTGACAAAGGAGCTGGAGCGCGTCGTCGGGGAAATTTCGCGCGCAGACGGAAAATTGCATAACCGCGGCTTTGTCGATAAAGCGCCGAAAAATTTAGTGGATGCGGAACGCGCCAAACTGGAAAAGTTTATCGAAATGAAAGAAAAAATCGAAAAGCAATTGAAAAATTTGTAATAGAAAAGACGGAAACGCGCCGCTTTTGCAAACCTGCAAAAGCGGCGCGTTTTGTTTATGTACCGAAAAATTTGTGCGGACCTTACCGCCGAAAAATTTTTGAAAAAAATTTGATGAAATATTTTACTTCAAAAATAAAATGTCTGCCGTAAAAAACGGAAAATCAAGGAGTAAAAATATTTTTGCGTTATTAAGAGGGATGAAAATTGGAAGATTCAGCGCCTTTACAACGTATGTCTGTTCGGAAGATTGGAATGTTTCGGTGCGGTTTTCAACCGAACGTATCGATGATTTTACGGACAAATTAAAAAAAGATGCTCTGCCGTATTGCGGATTTTCGGACCGGTATTTTAGGCGGAAAGCATAAAATTTTCGCAGAAATAAATTTTTTTTAATCGGTTGACAGGTCGAAAAAACGATAGTATACTGTTTAGCGCATTCTCAAAAATCACAAAATTTGCGGAAAACGGACAAAAAATGCAGAAAGCCATCGTTTTTTCGATCGAAGAATTTTCCGTTTATGACGGCCCCGGTATCCGGACAACCGTATTTTTGAAAGGCTGCCCGATGCGCTGCAATTGGTGCCATAATCCAGAAGGATTCGAGCCGCGCGTGCAGGTTGTAAAAAATTTAAACGGATGCGAACGTTGCGGAGCGTGCAAAGCCGTCTGCCCGAGCCCCGGGGCGTGCATCCTGTGCGGGCGGTGCATTTCTGCCTGTCCGAAAAATCTTATCCGCTTCAGCGGCAAAGAGTATACGGCGGAAGGGCTTGCGTCGAAATTGCTGAAGAATGCAGACTATCTGAAAAAGTGCGGAGGAGGCGTAACTTTTACCGGAGGGGAATGCCTGTTGTATGCCGACTTTCTGATCGCAATCATTGCGATGCTGAAAGGAGAGAAAACGCATACGGCAATTCAAACATGCGGCTTTGCCGATGAAAGAAAATTTAAGGCAGTGGTTTCGGCGGTCGATTACGTCATGTTCGATCTGAAAGTGATGGACCGACAGGAGGCGATTCGGTATACCGGCTGCGACAATGCACCGATACTCAAAAATTTCCGCAATCTATGCGCGGGCGGTACGCCGTTCGTCGTACGGGTCCCGTTGATACCGGGCGTTACGGATACGAAAAAAAATTTGCAGGCGATTGCCGATTTGGTGAAAGATTCGCCCGCCCTCGGTGCAGAACTTCTGCCGTACAATAAAATGGCGGGGAGCAAATATCGGCTGGTAGGAAAAAAATACAGCCCGATATTCGACCAAACGGCAGAACCGAATATCGATACGGAAATTTTTATAAAAGCAGGGATTCCTGTAAAAGTGCTGTAATGCAAAAATTTGAAAAGCGAGGAGGACTGAGATGACGGAAAGGATCAGGAAAATTTATGAACGGCTGAAAAAGAAGGAATACAGAAAATTGCGGAATGCCGATGAATTTCTTCTTTCGGACAGCGTATATGACGAAAAAGATCTTGCCCTGCGCAGCGCCTTTCGCCTGGCGGAAGCGGCGAAGGCCGAAAGGGCGGTTTTGTTTGCCGAGGATCGGATCGGCATGATGCGAACGATCGGAAAGATTCCGAAATTGCTGCGGAAAGAAGAAGCGGAAAATCTGTACCGCGGTAGATTTGTGTTTGACGGAGGGCAGGTTTGCAACATATCCAGTGATTATGCGGGGATACTTTCGGACGGATTTTTGAAAAAACGGAAACAAATCCGCGGGCAATTGCCAAGATATGAACGCGGCAGCAAGGAATATAATGAGCTTGCGGCGATGGATATCTGCATCGATGCAGTAGAGACGATTGCCGAAAAGTACAGACAAGAAGCGGAGAGGATGGGGATCTCCGAGCTGGCGGAGGCTTTGAAAAACGTTCCGATGCACAGGCCGAGAAGTTATTACGAAGCTCTCGTAATGCTTCGGATCCTCAACTTTACCCTGTGGCTGAATGCGAACAAACACAATACGCTCGGCAGGTTCGACGTGTATATGTATCCGTTTTTTAAGGCGGATCTGCAAAGCGGCAGGCTGGACAGAGAAAAGGCGCTGGAACTTACGAGCGAATTTTTCATCGATTTGAATTTCGATAGCGATCTTTACCCCGGGGAACAGCAGGGCGATAACGGGCAGAGCCTCGTATTGGGCGGCATCGGAACGGACGGAAAAGACGTTTTCAACGAATTGAGCGAAATTTGCCTGGAAGCATCCCTTTCGCTGAATCTGATCGATCCGAAACTGAACATCCGCGTCGGCAAAAATACGCCGGACGAAATTTTTTACAAGGGCACATTGCTTACCAAACAGGGATTGGGGTTTCCGCAATACTCCAACGACGATGTGGTGATTCCCGCGCTGATAAAAATGGGATATGACGAGCAGGACGCCAGGAACTACGTCGTGGCCGCATGCTGGGAATTCATCATTCCGGGCGTTGCTTACGATATTCCGAATATCGATGCGTTCAGCTATCCGCAGGCAGTATTAAAAGTCCTGAACGAAAAATTGGAGAGCTGTGCTTCTTTCGATGATCTGATGCATGCACTGAAAGAGGAGATCGCCCGCCGATGCCGAGAAATGGCGGAGGCAACAAAAAACATTTTCGTAGAGCCTTCTCCTTTCCAGTCGATTTTAATGAGCGGTTGTATCGAACGGGCGCGCGACATTGCCGAAGGCGGAAAATACAACAATTACGGCTTTCACGGCGCAGGGCTTTCGACGGCGGCCGATTCGCTTGCGGCGGTCCGCAAATTGATTTATGACGATAAAGCGATGACGCCCGCGCAGCTGCTGGAAGCGTTGCGGAAGAATTTTGAGGGCTTCGAAGGCGTTCGAAAAGCGTGCGTCGATGCCCCGAAGATGGGGAACAACGACGATTACGTCGATAAAATTGCCGCAGAGCTTACGGAATATTTTGCGGACGGATTGAGCGGACTGCGCAATGAGCGCGGCGGTATCTTCCGCGCGGGAACGGGCAGTGCAATGTACTACATCTGGTACTCGGAAAGTTTAGGGGCCACGCCGGACGGGCGGAAGGCGGGCGAACCGTTCAGCGCCAACTATTCTCCTTCGCTGAACGCCAAGTCGGAAGGGGTTTTGTCGGTCATCCATTCCTTTACGAAACCGCGGCTGGAGCGCGTATGCAACGGCGGCCCGCTGACGCTTGAATTTCACGATACCCTTTTCCGCAATGAGGAGGGAACAAAGAAGGTGGCGCGGCTTGTAAAGCTGTTTGTGGAGAGCGGCGGACACCAGCTGCAATTGAACGCGATCAACCGCGAGGCTTTGCTGGATGCGCAGAAGCATCCGGAAGCTCATAAAAATCTGATCGTTCGCGTTTGGGGGTGGAGCGGTTACTTTAACGAGCTCGATCCTGTTTATCAGGAGCATATCATCAAACGTTTGGAATTTGAACAGGCAGGCTGAAAATTGAAAAGGGGGCGGGGCAGCGTGATCGCTGCCCCGCCTTTTCGGTGCCCAATAAGGCGAAAATAGTGTCATTTGAAAGCTGTGTGAAAGAGCAAAAAAATTGCGTGATGAGAAAAAATATACAAAATCCGGGGCATCCTAAAGGGAGAAGAAAAGATAATTTTTGACCAGAAATTGTATCATTCTGTCTTGCAATCGCAGAGCGTTTGCGCTAAAGTATGAATGTATGCAGAATGTTCTCGGCCGAAGGATCGGTCGGTTTTATGATATTCCCGTCTGCAAAATGCTTTTGCGGTAATCTTTCGGCGTCATGCCGCATTCCTGCGCGAATACGCGGTTGAAGGTGCGGATAGAGGAAAATCCGCACAGGGAAGAAATGTTCGTGATGCTTTCGTTCGTGTCGATCAGCAAACTCTTTGCGTCGCTGATGCGGAGCTGATTCACGTAGTTTGTAAAGCTGAAGGGAAACGAGTTGTGAAAACATTTTGAGAGATAGTGCTGCTCGTAACCCAGGTAGTCGGCGGCGTTTTTCAGGGATATATCCTGCGTGTAGTTTTCGGTGATGTACGTCAAAAGTTTGTGCAAGAGGTCCATTCCCGCCTGATCCTGCAGTTTAACCTGGCGGGCAAAACTCATGCAGATCGTATAGGCGATCGCTTTGATTTCGTAAACCGAAAGAGAGGACTTTTTCGCAAATTCATACAAAAGAAAGTCGATCACGGGTTTTTCGATTTGAAAAACGATCGTATCCGCAGTCTTATTGCGCACGCTGTTGTAAAAAGTAGGGACATAATCGGTCGAAAACGAGCAGATACACGTTTTCGATTGATTGTCTTTATTGAACGAATGAATGTGATTGGGCAGGATCAGGGCATGCTCCCCCGCGTGCAAAACGAACTGCTTTTCTTCGTAATACACCGTAACGCAGCCTTCCAACACATGGATAAATTCTATGTTCGGATGAAAGTGCGACGAGTAGTAAACGTTGTCGAAATACCAGATCGCATAGTACGATTTATATTGGGGCGAAAAATTTGTTTGATAGAAGGGCATACAACGCCTCCCGCAATCAGAATAACTTTTGCCCATTATACCATAAAAATTGACCACCGTCAATAGGTGTCGAAAATATTTTTTGAAAAGAGCGAAAAAGTGCGGCGCGCATTTCGTGAAAGGAAGGACAAAGAATACAAACGGATGTGCGCGGCGCTCGGAAACTTGAAAATTTTAGGAGGAAGAAACACATGAAACTGGTAAAAAGGCTTGGCATTTTGTTGCTTGCGCTCCTTTTGATCGGTTCGGCGGCTCTGCTGGGCGCCTGTTCTTCGGGCGGGGGCAGCGATACCGGAGACGATACGCAGCAGGGCGACAATTCGGACGGCGACAATACCGGCGGGGACGGCGGCAACACGGATGACGACAACACCGGCGGGGACGACGGCGGAAATACGGGGAACGACAATACCGGAGACGAAGAGGAAGAGACTCCCATAACGCTTACGCTTTCCGTCGATGAAGTCGAACTGGACGTCGGGGAAAGCAGAACGATCACCGCCACCGTTACGGGGACGTCTCGCGAAGTGCATTGGTATGTTTCGAGCGGACTGTATTTCGACGTGGAGCAGGACGATACGCGGTGCACTGTAACGGGAACAAGCGGCGGCACGGCCACCGTAACCGCGTATGTTTCGGACGTTACCGCTTCGGCGGAGGTTACGGTGATCGAAATGCCCATTACTGCCGATTACGATTTGCAGGCGGACGGCGATTTGAGCGATTGGACTGCGGCCGGCATCACAAAAACGATTTCGGTAACCGGGCAGGGCAGCGACGATTCGCATAAGAGCGCAACGTTCTACGGCGTATTGGAAAAAGACGGGCTGTATCTCGCGGTCGAGGCGTATCATGACCTCTATGTAAACAGCTATACCGATATTTCGCAGTGGTGGTACAATACGCAGTTTGAATTCTTTGTCGGCCTCACGGGCCATACGCAGTACTTCGTATATGCCAGCGAAGACAGCGACACGGGTTATAAACTCGGCATGGGCAGCGGCAATACCGATGTGTTCGAGGCGACGATGGTAACGACGGAACTGAATGAAGAGGGGCAGGCAAACTATAAGACGATTGTCGAAGTTTTTGTTCCCATCAATCAGCTTCCCGCGGCGCAAAATGCGACTCTGCGCGTGGGCGTTGCATGGAAGACGCCCGGCGATCTGCTGTTGGGCGGCGAAGCAGGCTCTGCCGAAAACGAAGCGAGCGAGTACTGGGTGCCGAAGGGCTGTTATTCAAGCAACACCGACAAGCCGTACGTAACGGGGGACGGGATTTATCTCCCCGATGAATACGAAAATGCATAACGGATCGAGTAAAAAAGGATAAAGGAAGGAGAAAATCATGAGTTTGATTCAGAGCAAAATGAAGAAGATCATGGCGGCGGCATTAACACTGGTGTTAATTATCGCAACTTCCGTTGCGATAATCTCCGTTAATGGAAACCGCGGCGTATCGGCGGATGACACGCTGGCCGATTCGCTCTTGTACCGCCTTGAAATGAATGACGAAAGCGACATGTTCGCCAACACGGCCGGCACGGAATATGCGGATGCGACCGCACCGGAAGGAAACAGCTTTTCTGTGCAGACGGTAAACGGCAGGACGGGCCTGAACTTCCCGGGCGGAAGCCATCAAAATTATCTGCAGCTTCCGACGGGGATGTTTGAGGGGAAGACGGCCATCACGGTTGCGGGCTGGTTCTATATTCCCGAAGATATCGAGGCGTATGCCTGCGAAATGACGATTTATTCCGCGACGGAAAACGCGATTTTGCGCTCCGATCCCTGGGCAAACTATCACGGAGACGCCTATCTGTTCAACGCGGGCGATAATGATGATGTGGCCACCGGCTACGGCACGGGCGTAAAGCCGATTTATAGCGGCTGGTACCATATGGCGTATGTGATCGACAGCGAGGCGCATACGTTTACCGTTTACCAGAACGGCGCCGAAGCGTACACTGAAACAATTCAGGATGATTTCAGTGTAGCGGAATTTGCTGCGAGCGACGCCGTGTTTTATCTCGGACAAAACGCCGCGGAAAACAGTCATGGCGATTATAAAGGTGTAATGAGCGATATTCGCGTATACGGCGAGGCGCTCAGCGCGGACGAACTGAAGGCGGAATACGGATATACGCTCGATGATTTCCAGGTTTCGGAATACAATTTCGACAATTCCGAGAACTATCTGGAAGATTCTGTCCGCGGGTATGATATGGCTGCCTATCGGGGCGACAGCGTGCTTTACCAGGACGGGACCGCACAGCTTACGAACGGGACGGGCCTGCAGGCATTCGACGTTGCCCAAAGCTTGAACAATAAGTTCGCCTATGGGCTGACGAAACTTACGATTTCGCTGGATCTGAATATCCAGTCGCCTACGACTTCGAGCTGGAGGCGTATCTTTGATATGTATTCCACCGGCAGCAGCCGCCTTACCTTTATGGCGTATTGTGATCGAAACGACGGAAGATTTTTCGAGGTCGCTTATTTTGAAAACGGCGACGATTATCAAATGCTGCTCGATACGTACGAAACAGTGCTGCCGAACAACGAATGGTTTAATTTGACA
>CALVXE010000018.1 GCA_944368795.1 uncultured Clostridia bacterium
GTTCCCCGCTTTTGCGGAGAACATCGCGCTTGCGGCCCTCCGAATTGTCGCGGAGGGCCGCCGCCCTATGCCTTTGATTCATGTTCTCGCCGCAAAAAATCGTCTCCCCCCTCAAAAAGATTGACAACGCTCCGCGTTTGTGTTAGATTTGAATCGGATCGGACGGCTTTCCGCCCGGTCAGGCGCAGAAAGGCGGCAGATACCGCCGCTTTCATACGGCGCGCAGGACGCAGATAAGGAGACAGGGCAATGAAAAAAATCAGAGCCGCGTTCGTCGGGATCGGCGGTTACGGCGGCGTCATTTTAAAAGAGGTACTCGAAAAAAAAGACGAAGGGATCGAGATCGTCGCGGCGGCGGATCCGTATGCGGAAAAATCCCCCTGCCTGCAGGCGCTCCGCGATGCGGGCGTTCCCGTCTTTGCGGATATGGACGAAATGCTTGCAAAAACGGCCGACGTCGGCAAAAAACCGGATCTGCTGAGTTTAGCCACGCCCACGCAGTTTCATACCGCGCAGATACGCCGCGCCGTGCGGCAAGGCATCAACGTATTGTGCGAAAAGCCCCTGACGGGCGACGCGCAGGACATCCCCGGGCTGGAGCGGCTGCAGAACGAAACGGACAAATTTATTGCGGTCGGATATCAATGGAGTTACAGCAAGGCGATCCAAACCTTGAAAAAAGATATTTCGGCGGGCAGATTCGGGAAAGCGATATGCATGAAAAGCCTCGTCTTTTGGCCGCGCAGCCGCGCTTATTTTACCCGTTCGACCGGTTGGGCGGGCAAGATCTGCGCCCCCGACGGAACAAAAATTTACGACAGCGTCGTCAACAACGCGGCCGCGCATTATATACACAACATATTGTACGTGCTCGGCGGCGAAACGGATGCGGCAATGCCCGCAAAAGACGTAACGGCAACGCTGCTGCGGACGAACGAGATCGAAACGTTCGATACCGCGACCGTCCGCTTTACGCTCGAAAACGGAGCGCGGGGAATGTTCGTCGTTTCGCATTCCACCGAAGAGACGATCGAACCGCAGTTCGAATATGTCTTCGAAAACGGTAAGATCCTCTACCCCGATGCGCAGGGCAACATCGCGGCGGAGACGCCCGAAGGCACGATCGTATACGGCGATCCCTTCGCCGAAGGCGCCGCCAACAAATTTTTTGTCTGCGCCGAATCTGCCCGCCAAAACGCGAAGCGCGTGCTCTGCGGCGTCAATGCCGCGAAAGAACAGGTGCGTTTCGTAGAAAAACTGCACGCCGGCAACGAGATCGACGCGGCGAAAAGAGAAGCCGTGGCGGAGATCGGGGGCGTGCTCACGGTCCGCGGTTTGGGCGGCCTGCTGCGGCAATGTTACCGGGAAGAAAAGCTGCTCGCGGAACTTCCCGCATTTTCTCGGATCGCTCAGACAGGGAGGAAACTATGATGCAGCCGTTTTTCTTTGCGGCGGTCGGGCTGGCGCACGGGCACATCTATGCCATGTGCCGCGGCCTTTCGGATGCAGGGGCCGAAATCAAATACGTATATGACGCCGACGAAGCGCTCGTGGCGCAGTTCCGAAAGTCCTTCCCGCAGGCGGAGGCCGCAAAGAGCGAAGAGCAGATCCTGCGCGATCCTTCGGTTCGGTTGGTCGCCAGTGCGGATATCCCCTCGCGGCGCTGCGCGCTCGCCATCCGCGCCATGGAAGCCGGAAAACACTTCTTCGTCGCGAAAGCGCCCGTAGTCTCTTTCCGCCAGCTCGATGCGGTAAGGCGCGCCGTGCGCAGAACGGGGAAAAAATATTTTGTATTTTATTCCGAGCGCCTCGCAAGCGAAGCCGCGCTGTACGCGGAAGAGGCAATCGGGCGGGGCGAAATCGGAAAAGTCCTGAACGTAACCATCCTCGCGCCGCACAAATTGGGCGGCGGCCGGCCCGACTGGTTTTTTCGGCGCAAAGATACGGGAGGGATACTGATCGACATCGGAAGCCACCAGTTCGAACAATTTCTGACGTTTACCGGCAACCGCAGGGCGAAAATCGCCGCATCGTCCGCAGGAAACTTTGCCCATACCCAACATCCGGGCTTCGACGATTTCGGCGAAGCGTATCTCCGCGGCGAAAACGGAGCGACCGGCTATATCCGCGCCAATTGGTTTACGCCGGAAGATTTTCCCGTATTCGGCGACGGCCGCGTCGTGATCACGGGCACGGGCGGCACGATCGAGCTCCGCAAATACATCGACGTCGGCGGCTCCGATCTCCCCGAAACGGTGATCCTCGAAACGGAGGGCCGAACGGAAAAATTTACCGTAAAAGGGAAAGTCGAAAAGCCTTTTTTCCGCAACCTGCTCAGCGACTGCATCCGCGGAACGGATACGGCCCAGCCGACCGATCGGGCTTTTTATGCGATGCATCTGGCGCTTACCGCGCAAAAGCGGGCAAAGCGGCTGACCCCGCCCCGCCTTACCCATCGTTGATCCCTGCGCCCGCTTCCCGCGGGCGCACCTGTTTCCGAGGCAGGCTCGTCCGCCTGCAAAGCAAGCACTGTTAAAAGAGCCGAAGACGTTAAAACGTCTTCGGCTCTTTTTGGCTTTTCGCGTACCCAATGCCTGCGGCGAACGAATACTATCTTTTCCCTCCTTTTTCAACGAACGCGTTCACCGCTTCATAGGACGGCAGGCAGCCGATCGCGCCGCGTTTGGCCGCGGCGAGTCCTCCGCAGGCGTTCGCAAACGTCAGTATGCGGCGCATTTCTTCTTCCGAAACGGTACTCCGCCCCGCGCGCAAAACCGAATCCAGCAAAAACAGCGCCCCCGCAAAAAAAGCGTCTCCCGCGCCCGTCGTGGCGACGGCGTCCACGCGCATCGCCGGCGCCGAAAAGAACGCCCCTCTGTATGAGGCTGCGCTGCCCCGCCCGCCGTAGGTAACGAACAGCAGCCTGCCGTCCGGCACGGCGCGCGAAGCGCCCTTCTGAACGTCATCCGTTCCCGTAAAAAACTCCAATTCGTCTGCAGACATCTTCACGATATCCGCACTGCGCACGGCGGCGCGGTACGCCCGTTTGGCGGCATCGTCCGAAGGGAAAATATCCTTCCGCAAATTCACGTCGAAACTGACGAGCGCGCCGCTCTTTCGGGCCTCGTCCATCGCTCTTTGCGCGAAGGCGCGCCCTCTCCGTTCGCTGAGCATCAGCGATCCTATATGCACGATATGCGCGTTTTGCACCGCGCCGACAAGACGCTCGCCGAATTCAAGCGCATAGTCCGCCGTATTTCTGCGGTAAAAAGAAAATCTGCGCTCTCCTTCCCGATCGACGTCCACGAAAGCGAGGGTAGTATTGCGCGCCTCGTCCTCGGCAATATCCAGAAATTCAAATTTCTGCGCGCGGGCAAAATCCCGCAAAAATCCCCCCACCGCGTCCTTGCCGACTCTTCCGAAAAAGCCGCATTTTCCGCCCAACGCTTTGATATCGCAGGCGACGTTGAAGGGCGCGCCGCCCGCATGGCGCTCGTATGCGACGATCCCGTTCCGCTCCGTCCCGATCAGATCCGCGAGGATCTCGCCGATGCATAAAATCATAGTTCCCTCCGTCCGCCGATGTTACGTTTGCTATTATACAACGATTTCGTTTTTGACTGCAAGCATTTGAAGCGTCTCTTCGGAACGAAGGAGCGTCCTGCAATGATCGCCGCCCGCCGTTACGTTCGCCGTCATCGCATACCGCCCGTCCGCCACGAAAACTTCCGCGGATATCTTATCCAGCAGCAGGCGGATCTTGACTTTTCCGTCAATGAGCGGCGCGGGGACCGACGTGATGAGCGCAGAATTCGGAAAACTTCCCGGATACACCGCGCTTCTGTCCAAATACAGCCTTCCCTGCCGGTAAAAGATGCCCAGCCCCTTTCCGGCGCCGTCGGCAAACACGGTCGCCCCCGCCCCGTCGGAAGGAGAAAACTCCAATTGCAGGTTCATGCACGTCCCGTCCAGTTCGGGCACAAACGCCGCCTCTCCGTCGGAGGTGTGCGTTACCGATACGGGCGGACGATAGTAGTTCTCGATCTCGCGGACAGGCCTTTGGTGCAGGTTCCCGTCCTTCACGAACAATTCGCGCGGGAAGGTCTGCGCGCAGGCGTATCCGTAACCGAGGAGCGAGCCGATGCTCGGCCTTACGGGGCAGTGCATCCAGGCGATCATGATGCGGCGCCCGTCAGGATGCAGCATGGTCTGCGGCGCGTAAAAGTCAAATCCGCCGTCCACTTCCCGCGCGCCGCCGAATCCTTCCGCAACGGCGAACTTTCCCGTATCATAATTCAGGCGGCCCGCCATATACACGCTTCCGTTCGTGTTTCGGTGCCCCGTCATATCCATCGGGCAGGCCATCACGATCTCCGTCCCGTCCAGTTCAAAATAGTCGGGGCATTCCAGCATCGTCCCCGTCTGCGCCTGCGCAGAGGCAGAGGTGGAAAACACTGTGCCGTTGTACTGCCAGTTCGCCATATCGTCCGAACGGAACAGGAGCAGGCGCGAATAGCGGTCGGACGCATTCCCCGCCGAAACGATCATATAGACGTGCCCGTCCTTTTCCCAAACCTTCGGGTCGCGGAAATCATTCGGCCGTACGGAAGAGGGCAGCCCTTTCCCCTGCGCGATCACGGGATTTTCGGCAATTTTTCGGAAGCGGATCCCGTCATCGGAAGAAGCGACGCACTGCGTCTGCAAGAGCATATCCGTATCTTCGTCCCGCCCGACGCCCGTATACACGAGCCAGTATTTTCCGCCGTATTCGATCGCCGAGCCGGAAAAACAGCCGCCCGCCGAACCGTCATACGGCTGATCGGGCGCCAAAGCCACCGGCTGTCTCTCCCATTTCACGAAATCCGTGCTGGTCGCATGCCCCCAATGCATGGTATCCCATTGAATGCTGTACGGGTTATACTGGTAAAACAACTGTATTTTCCCGTTGTAGTACGAAAAACCGTTCGGGTCGTTCATCCACCCCACGGGCGGCGAAAAGTGAAAGGCCTGCCGCTGCCTCGCATTGTCGATGGCGGCGGAATACAATTCCCCGTAAATTTCGGCGGCGAGCAGCGGAGCCTCCTCTTTCCGCGTAAAATCGCCGGCCCGAAACGCGGCTTCCAATTCCTTTCTGTGCTGTTCCATCTCGTTACCTCTCTCTGCGGCTCTCTTTAAAAATATAAGAGAAAATTCTATTTTGCTTAATAAAATTAGTAAGTCTTCTATTAACTCGTCCTTCTTCTGATCCTTCTTATAATTATACACGAAAGGGAATCAGGACACAAAACGAAGTCTTCTCTTTAAACATCCCTATGCAAAAATATTTTACCCTGTTTTGTTTGCCGTTTCTTCTTGTATGCCAAACGCAAGTGATGCTCTCTATTTGTTAACAAAAAATTAAAGAGGCACATAAATTATGTGTCTCTTTAATGGTGGTGGAGATAAACGGACTCGAACCGTCCACCTCTTGAATGCCATTCAAGCGCTCTACCAGATGAGCTATATCCCCGTAATATATTATTCTTTCCTTTTGTGCCGAATTGCAAACGCAGTAAAACTTGCGCGGAGTTTCCCCCCGCGCAATCGTTTTTACCGTCGTTTACAAACCTTATTCGCCTTTGATCGCGCCGACGGGGCAACCGTCTTCGCAGGCACCGCAGTCGATGCAGACGTCAGGATCGATCTGATACTGGGTATCGCCCTGCGAAATCGCGTTCACGGGGCAGGTATCCGCACAAGCGCCGCACGAAATGCAATCTTCCGAAATTTTATGTGCCATCTTCCAAACCTCCAATTAAACTCAAACGGCTGTTCCGTTTTTTATATTATAACATAACTTCGGCAAATAGTAAAGGCGCATGCCGTACTTTTTTGCAAAATTTTTTGAAACTTTTGCTTTTGCCGAGATAAAATGCGTCCTGCAAAGCCGATCAGTCGAGAATATCGTTCAAGGAAGGATCGACTTTATCCTCTTCCTTTTCCTCTCTTTTTCCCGCTTTAAAGCGGATCTGATCCAAAGGGAAATCTTTATAGACCAAACCGCCGTCCTTTTCGATCTTCACGCGCACGATGTACTTCAGCATATTGTTGGATACGACGGTTCCTTTCCCTTCCGGAGTCCCCACTTCCGAACCGACCTTCGGCATCTTTTTGTATGCTTCCGCATAATAATCGTTTTCGTAACTCAAACAGCACATCAGCCTTCCGCACAGTCCGCTGATCTTGCCCGGATTGAGAGAAAGTCCCTGCACCTTCGCCATCTTGATCGAAACCTTCTTAAAATCGGGCATCGCGCTCGAACAGCAGCATTCCCTTCCGCAGGGCGCAATGCCGCCCAAAAGCCTCGTTTCGTCGCGGATGCCGACCTGCCGCAGCTCGATGCGGATATGAAACGTTCCCGCAAGATCCTTTACCAGGTCGCGGAAATCCACCCTTCCGTCCGCCGCAAAATAGAATATGACTTTATTTCCGTCAAACGCGAATTCGCAGTCGATCAGCTTCATATCCAAATTATGCTTTTCGATCTTTTCCTGCGCGATCTTCATCGCCTGCGGCTTGCGCTCGATATTCTTTTTGACCTGTTCGCGGTCCTTATCCGTCGCAATGCGCAAAATCGGCTTCAACGGCTGCACGATTTCCGATTCATCCACGTCTTTGGGCGGGAACGCGACCGTGGCAAACTCGACGCTCTTGCTCGTTTCGACGACGACTTCCATCCCCTCTTCGTATTTCTCGTTTTCTTTCGGGGCGAAAAAATATACCTTGCCGCCCTCTTTAAATTTTACACCGATAACTTTCATTATCCCTCCAAAATCCCGTAAAACAGCGCTTCCAGACTGGCAGAGAGGTTCGCGTTGAATTTCAGGTCTCTCTCCGTTTGGCCGATCTTATCCTGCGCCCGAACGAGCGCGGCCTGCGAATACCGTTTCGCCGCGCGGCGGAGCAGTTTTTCTTCCCTGCCGGCGCGCACCAGATCTTCCAGCCCGAGTTTCAGAAACAAAATATTGCGGTAGGTCAGCCGAAGCAGCTGCAAAAACCTGACCGCTTCCGCCCTGTCGGAAAACTTCCTGCAGGCGGCAGGTATCCCCGCCGGCGAAAGATTCAGCGCCAACAGCGCGGCCTCTTCGTCCGCATCGGCCACCGAGCCCCCTTCCGCGAGCTCCTGCGCCCTGCCTAAAATCCCGCCCGAAGCGGCGGCGATCTCCCGCAGGTCCGCCCGATGCGGATACGTTTCGCGCAGATATTGTTCGATATCCTTTTCCGCGAACGAAAACAGTTCCAGCCTCTTCGTGCGCGAACGCACGGTCGTAAGCACGGGGAATTCCGCCGCAGCACCCAGCAAAAAATGCACGTTTGCGGGCGGCTCTTCCAGCACTTTCAGAAGTTTGTTCTGCGCAGGCGCCAGCATATCCTGCACGCGGTCGAGCACGAACAGCTTCCGCTCGTTTTCCGCCGGCTTGATATAACAGTCGTCGAGAAGGTCCCGCACGTCCGAGACGTTCATTTTTTCCCCCTCGGCCGGAAACACGCGGCAATCGGCATACGCTTCCGCATCGATCAGCCTGGAAGCGCGTTCGTCCGCGCGCAAAATCAGTTTGGCGAGTTCCTTCAAAAACCCCCGCAGGTTGCGCTCGTCCGGACAAATCAACAGGTATGCGTGCGAGAGGGTCCCCCCCGCGGCATCGCCCGCGACAATCTTGTACGGACGGCTCTCGGTAAAAATCGTCATACTTTCCTCGGTGCGCCGCTACGCGATCAGCCCGCGGCAGCGCAAGATCGAAAGGATATTGCCGTTCGTTTCGTACTTCGTGCCCGAACAGTCGACGGCGACGAACGCATCGCCGTATTCCTCCGCTAAGCGGAGATATCCCCGGTACACCTTTTCGTGAAACTCCGCCCCCGCCTGTTCGATGCGGTCGTTTTCGTCCGCGCCGTGTTTGCGCTCGAACGCGCGCACGGGCGGAATATCCAAAAACAGGGTAACGTCCGGCATAAAATGTTCCGCCGCATAGCGGTTGATATCCCGCAAAAAGCGCATATCCAGCCCCCTGCCGTACCCTTGGTATGCATAGGAAGAAAATATATAGCGGTCGCACAGCACCGTATCGCCCCGCCGGAGCGCAGGCTCCACCGTGTCCGCCAAATGCTGCACCCGCGCCGCCGCGTACAGCAGCGCTTCGCATTCGTCCGTCATTTCCGTAAACTTCCCGTTGAGGATGATCTTGCGGATCGCTTCCGAAATTTCCCCTCCGCCCGGTTCGCGCGTAACGACGTGCGCCACGCCTTTCTCTTTCAGGTATTCGGAAAGGAGGCGCATCTGCGTGGATTTCCCCGCCCCTTCGCATCCTTCGAATACGATAAATTTACCTTTCATACGATCAAACCCTGCCGCCGATTTTGATGACGGCGACCGTTCCGTTCTTCACCCCGAACGTGTGTTTCGCGCGGGAAAGCGTTTCCGCCGCCTGCTCGGTGATCTGTTCCCCCGCGACAACGACGGGAAAACAGGGCGGCGTGATGCCGGCGTTGCGCGCGGCGATCCTGCCCGCGGCTTTCTCCAGCGGCACCCGCTCGGATTCAAGGGAAAATGCAGTCAGATATCCGAATTTTTTTATGCCGCACACGTATTCGCGCGTCCGGATCCCCTCGCTGCGCAGCGAACGCATGCGCAGGATCGCCCGAATGCACCGCTCCAGCTTCGCTATGGAAGAAGGCCGGGTAAAGGGCGAAAAATAGAACAGCAGGTAGCGCCCGTCGTTCATTTCCGCAAAGATCCTGCGGCGTTCGAGCTCTTCCATGGCGCCTTCCGGCGAAATGCCTGCCGCCGCGAAGTCCACTGCCAGTACGAGCGTGCGGCTTTCGCCGTAAACGCCGATCCCCTTCTTTTTCAGCTTCGCTTTCGCCAGCATGATCTCGCGCTTCACCGCGTCGATCAGCGGCGCTCCGTGGTCTTCGAGGTACTTCACGCCGTATTCGACGCTCGCCATTACGGGATAGGAAGGGCTCGTCGTGCGGAAAATGTCCAGCCCTTCCTCGGCGTCGGCCCGAAGCCCGTCGTTCCCCAAATTCAGAAGCGCTCCCTGCGTAAGCGTCGGCATCGTTTTATGCGAGCCGTCCACCCAGATATCGGCATACCGCCCCGCATACAGCGCGCTTTCGTCCGGGTCGAAGCGCAGGTACGCGCCGTGCGCGCCGTCGACCATAAAGATCTTTCCGTAGCGCCCGCACACCTTCCTGACCGCGGCGTAATCGGCGATATTCCCGTAATAATCGGGAGAGGTGATCAGAACGGCGCATACGTCGCGCTCTTTCTTGAGCACCGCCTCGATATCGTTTGCGGAAGGCGGCAGCGGCACGCCGTCCAGCAGATTGTTCTTTACAATGATCGGTTCGACTCCCAATACCGCGCAGGCATTGTAAACGCTCTTGTGCGAATTGCGGGCGATCACGACCTTGCCGCCCGCACGCTTGACGCAGTACAGCATCGCGAACACGCCCGAAGTGGAGCCGTCCGTGAGGATATAGCTCCGTTTGGCGCCCAAAATATCCGCGATATCCCGCTCGGCGCGCGCGATGATGCCGTCCGGATTTTCCAGGCAGTCGGAAAAAGGCAGTTCGGTAATATCGAGCGCAGCGTCTTTGAACAGAGAAAATCTTCTCCGGTTTGCCTTGTGCCCCGGCATATGCATGCGCGCGGGCAAGCGCCTTTTATAATCTTTCAAAGCGCCGTATATATACAGCTTCATGCACTCTCCCTCACGCTCTTACGCGTCGTATTTCTCCGCCAAATACGTCAGCAGGGTAAACGTCTCGTACCGCATGTCCTCTTCGCTCGAACTTCCGGTATTCAGCGGGACCAGGCACAGCCCTTCGGCCATATTTTCCGTATTCGCTCGGTTGCCCGCAAGTTCGGTGATGTTTTCAAGGTTGCTCAGATCGAAGGCGAACTGCACGGGCGTGCCTTCCCCGGCGGAAATTTTCTTGTCGCCGTCCGTATCGGCGGGCGCATTGCAGGTGCGCACGCGGACGGGGGCGTTCTCGTCTTCCCCCGTTACCCATTCTTTTACCTGCAGATAAGAATCGCGCAGATGGTTGAGCCTCTCGAATTCTCCCTGCACGGCCGCGGCCTTCTCGCTCTCCTTTTTATAGCGCTTATCCTTGCGTATGCGTTCGCGGAAGCGGGCCTCGGCGATCTCTTCGTCCAAAGTGCCGTTTTCATAGTCCGGTTGACCGGCCGTAAAGAAAAACCCGTTCAGGTATTCTTCGCACTGCGCGAAATAATTCTTATACGTAACTTCGTATTCCCCTTCGGTCGCCGTATAATCGGCGAGATCGGTACCCAGCCAAAGGCTGTTGGACTGGTAGGTATATAAGAAATCGCGCAGGCCGCCGTAAGCGGTTACGTTGCCGGCATCGTCGACCGTATCGGCGGTATCCGCCACAAAGATAACGTCTCCCTGCCCTGCCGAAAAGTGCACTTGCAGGACCATATCCTGATACCCGTCGTCGGTAAGACTATAGGTAGAAAAATCCAATACGTCGTTTGAAAGGGCCTTTGCGTCGTGCAGTTCATCCAAAGAGATCTCCCCCGAATTCAGCCGCACGCCGATATAGGCGTAAATTTCAAACGTCTGCCCGTCCGAGGCTTTGGTCGCGATCGTCGTGAACAGTACGAGCCACACGGCCACGGCGGCAACGCAGATGGCCACGATCTTGATCCAATCGTATGAAAGCAGCAGTCCCAGTCTCTTTTTTGTTATCTTTGCGTCCATGCGTTAAAAATTTCCCCTTTGCCGCGCTTCGGCGCGGCCGCCGCCGTTTCAGCGAATGTCCTTGATCTCGACTTCGTAATCGAATCCGTTCGGCGCGTGTACCGTAACTTTGTCTCCGCGGCGCGCCCCCACGAGCGCGGCGCCGAAAGGAGAATCGATGCTGACGATATTCTTTTCGGGATCGGCCTCGGTCGAACCCATGATCGTATATGTGGCCTCCTCTTCGAGGTCGTAGTCGTACACGGTAACGGTGTTTCCGAAGTGCACCTTGCTGTTATCGGTGCTCTCCTCCATGATCTTGGCGTTTTTGATCTTATTTTCCAGTTCGCGGATCTCGCTCTCGTTGAGGGCCTCCTCGTTCTTCGCCGCGTCGTATTCGGCGTTTTCGGAAAGGTCGCCGAACCCGCGCGCCACTTTGATCCGCTCCGTGATCTCTTTTTTCTTTTCCGTCTGCAAATACCGCAAACGCTCCACCGCTTCGTCGTACCCCTTTTGGGTCATGATGAATTCTTCCGCCATATTCTGCACTCCTTTTCGTTCCGCCCTTTTTCGGGGCGGCACTGCTCCTAATTTGCAAAAGGGTGATTCCGCAAAAAAACTTTTGCGGAATCACCTTTACACTGCTGATTTAATTATATCTCTTTTTCGCTGAAATGTCAAGTTATAATCGCACGCCGTACTTGCCGAATGCGTGATTATTTGATGAGCTTTTCGGCAAAACGCGCGATCCTGCGCGTCGCCTCGTCAAGATTCGCCATGCTCGTGGCATACGAACACCGAACGTGGTATTCGCCCGCCTCCCCGAAGGCGTCCCCCGGCACGACGGCGACCTTTTCCGCCCGCAGAAGTTCGTTCGCGAACGCATTCCCCGTCAGCCCCGTCGCCCTGACGGAAGGGTACACGTAAAACGCCCCGCGCGGCTCGAAGCAGGAAAGGCCGCAGCCGTTGAAAAAGTCGACCATGAAACGGCGGCGCTTGTCGTATTCGTCGCGCATGCTCTCGACTACGGCAAAGTTATCGGTAAAGCCGTCTTTCAGCCCCTCCAGCGCGGCGTACTGCGACGCCGTGGGCGCGCACATGATGACGTACTGATGGATCTTGAACAGGGCGTCGTCGATCTCGGGCGGCGCGCATATAAACCCGATCCGCCAGCCCGTCATCGCGAAAGCCTTCGAAAAACCGTTGATCAGAACGGTGCGCTCTTTCAGTCCGGGGAGCGAAGCGACCGAAACGTGCTTGCCGCCGTATGTAAGTTCGGCGTAGATCTCGTCCGAGATGACGAGCAGGTCGTGCTTCTCGATGACCGGCACGATCGCCTCGAGCTGTTTTTTCGTCATGATGCCGCCCGTCGGATTGTTCGGGTAAGGAAGGATCAGGGCCTTCGTTTTCGGCGTTACGGCCGCTTCCAGCGCTTCCGGGGTGAAAATGAATCCGTTTTCCTGCACGCAGCGCACGGGCACGGGGACCGCCCCCGAAAGCTGTACCGCCGGCACATAGGAAACATAGCCGGGGTCGGGGACCAGAATTTCGTCTCCCGGCTCGCATACCGCGCGCATGGCGAGGTCGATGCCCTCGCTCGCCCCGACGGTTACGATGATATGTTCGGGCGGATATTCCGCGCCGAACCGCTCGAACAGATAGCGCGAGATCAGCTCGCGCAGCTGCACAAGCCCGCGGTTGCCCGTATACTGGGTATATCCGCGCTGCACCGAGCGCACCGCCGCGTTGCGGATATGCCAGGGAGTAACGAAATCCGGCTCGCCCACGCCGAGCGAGATCGCGTCTTTCATTTCCGATACGATGTCGAAAAATTTGCGGATGCCGCTCGGTTTCAGCGTTTCCGCACGATGGTTGACGAACTTTCTCATGCCTGCACCGACAATCTCAACCGATTTTCGTCCTCTTTATCGGTGATGGTCCCTTCGATCTTATATTTTTTCAAAATGAAGTGCGTCGCGGTCGAAAGCACGTCGTCGAGGGTGGAAAGCCGTTCGGAAACGAACCGAGCCACGTCGCGCAGCGTCCTGCCCTCGATAAAAACGGCGAGGTCATAGCCGCCGCTCATCAGATAGCAGCTCTTCACCTCTTCGAAACGGTAGATCTCTTCGGCGATCGCGTCGAAGCCGCTGGATTTTTGGGGAGACACGCGCACTTCGATGAGCGCCTGCACCGTCTCTTCGGAAAGGCGCTCGCCGTTCACGATCGCCGTATATTTGACGATGATCCCCTTCTCTTCCATGCCGCGGATCGCCGCGGCGATCTCCTCTTCCTTTTTGCCGAGCATCACCGCGATCTTCGCGGGAGTATACCGGCAGTCTTCTTCGAGGATCTTGAGGATATCCGATTCCAATTTCTGCATACGCGCCCTCCTTTCTCCGGGCCGGCCGCACAGAGGCAGGCCCGCAACGTCCGTATTTTTAACAAATAGTATATATTTTTGCGGCCGAGATGTCAATAATATTTTACTTTTTGCGAAAAATTCACTATAATCGAGGGAGAAAAACGAAGGAGGACGGCATGTTTAAAATTTGGGCAAAGATCATGAAGGACGGGAAGATCGTGCGCCAGTTCGTATACGAAAACGACGGCGAAAAGCTCACCTGGTCGCATTTTCTCAACTATCTTTTCGATATCTGCCGCGAGCTCGACGCACCGACCCCCGTATTGCTGAAAACGCACATCTTCAATTTCGCGAAGTTCAACCACGTGCGGTTTTATCCGCGCGACTTCGTCGAAGCCGTCGATTTCGACTATCTGCTTTTGGAAAACATCATCCTTTGACCGGCAGGTCCGCTTTCGGGCCGCGGTCTGCCTCGCAGCCCTTCGGAACGCCGGAGTTCCGGCTTGCCCCGGCCGCGGGCCGCGGCAAACTTTTTTCGGATGCGCGGAATCGCTTGACAGGTCCGCGCCTTTTTTGTTATCATTGCGTGCGGTAGGTTTTCGGACAACACTACCTAAAAACAACCGAGGTAACTGAATAATGAAAAAATTTACAACCAAGATGCTGTGCAGAGCGGGCATCGTCGCCGCGCTGTACGTGGCGCTGACGCTGCCGCTCGGCACGCTGGCGTTCGGTTCGCTGGGTTTCCAGATCCGCCCGGCCGAGGCGCTGACCATGCTGCCGCTCTTTTACGTCGAGTGCGTGCCCGCCCTGTTCGTGGGCTGTTTCCTTGCGAATCTGCTCATGGGGTACTCCCCGTGGGATTTCGTGTTGGGAAGCCTGTGTTCGCTGATCGCGGCGGCGCTGACGTTTCTGGCGGGGAAGTTCATCAAGAACACGCCGCTGAAACTGATCGTCGGCGGGATATTCCCCGTGGCCGTCAACGCGCTGGGCATCCCTTTGGTCATGATTCTGGCAGGCAGCGCCTATGCGGGCTATTGGTTCATGGCGGCGTCGTTCGCGCTTACGCAAGTCGTATGGGTATACGCGCTGGGCGTCCCCCTTTATTTTGCCGTGCAGGCCCTGCGCAAAAAGGGGATCGCCGCGTTTTGCGACAACACGACGGGCAAACCGCTGGAATCCTCCTCTTCCGATCCGAACGCATAAAAATTTTTCCGCACTGTCCGAGTGCGGATTTTTTTTGCGATTGCCGCAATGCGTTTGACTTTTTTTGCCGTTTCCGCTATTATATTGTTGCAATTGCAACAGAGGAATGAATATGAAAGAGATCACCACTTCCCTTTTCGACGGCGTTTCTCCCGAAGAATACGCCGCAATGACGGCATGTTTCAAAGCGACCGTAAAAACGTACGTCAAGGGCGAAGAAGTCCCCATGCCGGCGGGGAGGGTCGGCGTCGTGCAGCGCGGCAGGATCACCCTCCTGAAGACGGACGCGAACGGCGCGCGCACCATTTTCGAACAGATGGAAACGGGCGGCGTGTTCGGGGACGTGCTCGGGTTCGCCTGGGCGGACGCGAACTTTTTTCTGACCGCCGACGAAGACTGCGACGTCTTGTACATCGATTACGAGCACATCGTAAAGCGCTGCCCGAAAGCGTGCGCCCATCACAGCACCGTCGTTTCCAATCTCGTAAAGCTGATGAGCGAAAAGACGCAGGCGCTTTCCGAACATCTGGAGATCCTTTCGCAGAGGACGACGCGCGAAAAGCTGACCGCCTATTTCGCCGTGCTGGCCGCCAAAAACAAGAGCCCGTATTTTACCCTGCCCTTTTCGCAGACGAGCCTCGCCGACTATATCTGCGTCGACCGCAGCGCGATGGCGCGCGAACTTCGGCGCATGGCCGAAGAGGGTCTCATCGAAATCGACCGCAGAAACATAAAATTGATCAAAACGAACTGAACGCCTGCGCCGAAACGTGTTCGCGCAAAAAAGGCGGAGCAAAACACTGCTCCGCCTTTTTTATTTTCCGATTAAAGCATTTTTTCGAACTTTCTCGCAAAATCGGGGACGTCGATGCTCACCGCCTCCAACCCGCGGGTGTCGATTTCGTCGTAAAAAACCATCCGCGCGACGCGCTGCATGTTCTCGCTGTCGGGGAACATGCGGCGGGCGAGCATGGGCACGAGCGCGTCCGGAAGCGCCCCTTCGTCGTAGTTCCGGATGTCCTCTTCCGCGAGCTCTTTCATGCCGTTCCAATACGATTCGGCCTCCTCCTCGCTCAAAGGCTCGCCCTTTTCCTGCTCGGCGCACGCCAGTACGAGCGAGCGCGCGAGGTCGTCGTATTCGTGCAGCACCTTATTGAAACGGCGGCAGCCGTTGATCATAAACCTGCCCAAAAACACCAGTTTCGCAAATTTCTGCACGTCCTTGTCATCGATCGTAAGTTTCATAAACTCCCTCCTTTGTTTTATTCGCCTGATTTTCGTGCGGCTTCGGCAGCCCGCACAATTTTTTGCCTATCTCCCTTCCGAAAGAATGTCTTTGACGATCGTACCCGCAAGCAGCAGCCCCGCCGCCGAAGGGACGAAAGAGATGCTGCCGACGAAGCGTTCCCCTTCCGCCGCCCCGTCTCTGTTCGGCGCGGTCGGCTTTTCCTCCGAATAGACGGCCTTTACGCCGGTAACGCCGGCGAGCCGCAGTTCGCGGCGCATGATCTTGGCCAGCGGGCATTCGCGCGTCTTTTCGATCGCGGCGACCTGAAACGCACTTCCGTCCAGCTTATTCCCCGCCCCCATACAGGAGATGACGGGCACGCCCGCCGCCCGCGCGCTTCCGATCAAGAGGGTCTTTTCCTTCACGCGGTCAATGCAGTCGGCAACGTAGGTAAAGCGCGAAAAATCAAACGCGTCGGCCGTTTCTTCGCAAAAAAAGCGTTCGACCGCCTCGACCCTGCAATCGGGCGCAATATCCAGCGCCCGTTCGCGCATTACGGCGGCCTTGTTCCTGCCCAGCGTGGAACGGAGCGCGATCAACTGGCGGTTGAGGTTGGATTCGGCGACCGCGTCGCCGTCAACAAAGGTAAGCGAACCGATCCCCGCCCGCACGAGCGCTTCCGCCGCGTACGAGCCCACGCCGCCGATGCCGAATACGGCGACGTGCGCGCGCCGAAGCTTGCAAAAATTTTCTTCTCCGATCAGCGCGATCTCGCGCACGAAAGCGTCTCCCATTGCCCGTTTTCCACCTGCCTCTTTTATTTTATTATACCTGCATTTTTTTGTCGCCGCAAGCGAATGGGCATATTTTTTTCGTTTTTTGCGAAAAATTTTCAAAACCCTATTGAAATTGCGGAAATTTTATATTATAATAATAGGGAAGCGGACTTTTCACGCAAATCACTCGTCCGCGGATAAGGGAGTACAAATATGAGCATCAAAGGCGCAGACATTCGGAACATAGCGGTGATCGGGCACAGCGGAGAGGGAAAAACTTCGGTTTGCGAAGCGATCCTTTTCAACGGCAAGACCACCGACCGGCTCGGCAAAGTTACGGACGGGAATACCGTTACCGACTACGACGACCAGGAGATCGCAAGAAAGATGAGCATTTCGCTTTCGATGGCCTATACCATGTGGGACGGCGTAAAGCTCAATCTTCTGGACGTACCGGGCTTTTACGACTTTGAGGGGGAAGAAAACGAGGCGCTGCGCGCGGCGGGCGGCGCGCTCATCGTAACGGGGGCTTCGGGCACTCTTTCGGTCGGGGCCGAAAAGGCGATCGACAAATGCCTGAAAAACAAGATCCCGATGATTTTGTTCATCAACGGCGTCGACAAAGACAACGCCGACTATGCGGGCACGGTCGCCGCGCTGAAGCAGAAATATGCGGGCAAGATCGCCCCGATCCAGATCCCGATCATGGAAGGGAACAAGATGATCGGCTACGTAAACGCGCTGAAAGAGACGTGCTACCGCTTTGCGGACGAGGCGCAGAAAAAATCCA
>CALVXE010000019.1 GCA_944368795.1 uncultured Clostridia bacterium
GTATTCTCTTCATTTCCAAGAAAGTTTTTTTTTTTTTTTTTATAGCGTTATCCAATACTACGCAAACAATTCGTTAACTTACGGTTATCTGCGCGTTGAAGACGGAGAACTCACGTTGACCGATCTGATGCCGAACAAGAGGATCGAGGTGGAGGCCGTGTGCGAAGACGGATTCGGAAACGTTTACATTCAAAACGACACCGTATCCGAAAAACAGGGAAATTTCATCTATGTTAAAGATTTCGTCTGCATCGGCGATAACGGGTATGCGTATAAGTTTCCGTTCAATTTGGATAGTGGATTTTTAATCGATACCTGTGTCCTGCTTCGGTACGATCGGAACGGGGAATTGGAAGACAACTGGGTATATGAAGATACGATCATCGAAATGACGCAAGAGATCGGCGAAAATGACGGATGTGTAAGTCTGTGCGAGGATGAGATGTTTGTTCTTTTCCCTAAAAGTACGCTTTCAGACAGTTGGTATGGGTTCGCATACGGCAAAGCGGGCACATACCTCGGCCGTGCATATTTAAATGTTACAGATCCGTTCTTGTTATCGCCGCGCCTTATGGTTGCAGCGAATGAACAGACCGGAGAGGTTTATTATTACGATCTTATATCCGATAAAGTTTCGGTTAACGATTATTCCGTCGAATATTTTGAAAATCAGGGAGTGGTTGTAAAGGCAAATTCTCTGTATTCGGACGGAAGAAACGTATTTGCGCGCGCGGAGAGCGTGCAGGGCGCAGAGGTATATAAACTCGAACAGATCAAGGGCAGCAACGGCCTGCCCGCCGTACGAGCGGTGCCGTATCAAAGTGCATACGAAGCGAACGTTGTAACCATTCAGTATTTGAAGTAAAGAGAACGCCGCCGCACAAATCTGTGCGGCGGCGTTGCCCGATTCGCAACAGTATTCAAAATACAGGGTCGCTCTTGCGGCTTTAAACGGGCGCAGGGCGCGGTTTTGAAAACAGAAATTTTGCGGAGGCAGAAATGCGCTATATTTGTAAATATTCGTCGCCGCTGGGCGGAATTACGATCGCGGGCGACGGCGACGCCCTCACAGGGCTTTGGTTCGACGGGCAAAAATATTTTGGCGCAGGGCTTGCAGAAGAATGCGCGGAGCGGGAACTGCCCGTCTTTGCGCGGGCGCGCGAATGGCTGGATATATATTTTCAGGGGAAAGCGCCCGATTTCACGCCGTCCCTTTCTTTTACGGGCGTTTCGCCTTTCCGCAGACGGGTTTGGGAGCTTTTGCTCGAAATCCCTTTCGGCGCAACCGAGACGTACGGCAATATCGCCGCCAAAATCCGCGCGGAAACGGGCAGGAATGTTTCCGCACAGGCGGTGGGCGGGGCGGTCGGCCATAACCGCATATCGCTGATTATTCCCTGCCACCGCGTCGTCGGCGCGGACGGAAGCCTTACGGGGTATGCGGGCGGCATAGACAAAAAGATCGCTCTTCTCAAACTGGAAGGGGCAGATACCGCGGGCATGACCGTACCCAAAAAGGGGACGGCGCTGTGAGGAATTTATGGAACAGATCGAACGGGTAAAGCGTGAATTCACCAAGCAGGCCGAAGGGTTCGAAGAATATCAAAAAATTTTTTCCAAAGAGGATTTCAACGCTTTGGCGATCGAAAAAATGCACCTTACGGGGATAGAATCCGTTTTGGAGGTGGCGGCGGGGACTTGCGCATTCGGGCGATGCGTTGCCCCGCATGTTGCCCGCATAGCGGAGCTGGACGCAACGGAAGCAATGCTGCGCGTCGGCAAAGCGCAGGGAGAAAAGGAGGGTGTGCGAAATGCCGATTATGTGATCGGCAGGGCAGAGCGGCTGCCCTTTGCTGAAAATTCGTTCGACGTCGTGGTGTCCCGCCTCGCCTTTCATCATTTCGAAGATGCGGCCGCAGTCATGCGCGAAATGAGGCGCGTGCTCAAAGAGGGCGGACGGCTCGTCGTTGCCGACATTGCGGCGAGGGAAGAAAAACTGCGCGATTCGGCGGACTATTATGAGAGACTGCGCGACCCATCGCACGTGCGCTGCTTTTCCGAGGATGAATTGACAAACCTTGCCGAGCGATTCGGCATCGTGCGGGAGTTTACTTATTGTACCGAAATACCGGTAAAGCTGGCCGATTGGTTAAAACTGACGGGCGTGCAAGGCAGAGAGCGCGAAAAGATCGTTTCGGCAATGGTGCAGGAAATCGACGGAGGCAGGCGTACGGGATTTGGACCGTATCGGAAGGACGGAGAAATTTTGTTCAATCACCGCTGGTTTTTATATGTGGGTCATGCCGTTTCGCAGAAACATGCGAATTAGAGCGATGCAAAAAGACGGAGAATTGCGTAGTTTCGACGGGGAATGTATCACAATGAAAAAAGTATAGTGCGCTATACTTTGCGAACAAGGCAGTGCATTTATTTTACTTTTTAAGTTATTTATCATATAATAACAGGCAAGCAGACAGTAAAGAACGAACAGAACGGAAAGGGGATAATATGGATATTTGGGAAACATTGTTTATTTCATTGTCGATATCGGTAATTTTGCCTATTGCTTTTTCGTTTTTTTGGTTTTTTAAGGTTCGCGGTGAAAAAAGAATCTCATCCCAAGAAGTAATTCGCACCCGCCCGCCGAAGGCGCTTTCCGGATTTTTTCTTGGTTTTGCATTTATCGCGCTTTTGGGCGGTATAGCGGCTATTATTTATTGTTGCACTACGGACAGTGAAAATACAACCGCCTCGATAATTATTACAATATCGGTGTGTATCGCAGTATTTTCGGCGCTCGGCTTTTTCGGATATGCATATGTTCGCTTTAATTATGTGGTTGCAGACGCCGAGGGATTACTTGTATACCGACTTTTCCGAAAAAAAAGATTTTACAGGTATGAGGAGATCGGTTACTTTCAGAATACAATTAATTTGGGGATGATGGGCGGTTTGACAGGTTACGATAAAAATAATTCGAAAATTTTTGCCATAGAAGCAGTACATATTGGGGCTTCCGCCGTGGCCCAACGATTGCGTGAACACGGTGTTCAAGAAAGATCAAAAATGTTTGTAAGATAAATTTCATTTTATGGAGAAATAAAACGAGCAAAGATTTTTAAAAATCTTTGCTCGTTTTAATCTCTATGGGAACTGCGGAGATTTTTCCGCCCTTTTTGCGCAGTGTTTAAAAGGATCTCTGGCTTATTAAATTCTGTCGAGGATGAGTTTGGTCATCTCGCTTCCCTTTACCTGCGTCATTCCGTCGCTCATGATGTCGGCAGTGCGGTAGCCCTCGTCGAGCACCTTGTTCACGGCCTCTTCCACCGCCTTCGCCTCTTCGAGCATATCGAAGGAGTCGCGCAGCATCATCGCCGCCGAAAGGATGGTGGCGATGGGGTTGGCGAGGTCTTTGCCCGCGATGTCGGGGGCGGAGCCGTGGATGGGCTCGTACAGCCCGCGCTTGGTCGCGCCGAGGGAGGAGGACGCGAGCATCCCGATCGAGCCCGTGATCATCGCCGCTTCGTCGGAAAGGATGTCGCCGAAAATATTGGAGGTGAGCACTACGTCGAACTGCGCGGGATTCTTTACGAGCTGCATCGCCGTGTTGTCTACCAGCATGTCGGTCAGCTCTACGTCGGGGTATTCCTTGGCGACGCTGTGCACGACTTCCCTCCACAGGCGGGAGGACTCCAATACGTTTGCCTTGTCAATGGAAGTTACGTGCTTTCTGCGCTTCCTTGCCAGGTCAAAGGCGATCTTCGCGATGCGGGTGATTTCGGTAACGTTATATTTTTCGGTATCGTAAGCGTATTCTCCGCCCTCTTCGGTGCCTCTGCCGCGCTCGCCGAAGTAGATGCCGCCGATCAGTTCGCGCACGACTACGAGGTCGATGCCTTTTTCCGCGATATCTTTGCGCAGAGGGCAGGCGCCCGCCAAGGCGGGGAAAAGTTTTGCGGGGCGCAGGTTGGAATACAGCCCGAGCGCCGAACGGATCTTCAAAAGCCCGGCTTCGGGGCGCAGATGTCCGGGAAGTTTTTCGATGCGCTTATCGCCCACGGCTCCGCCTACCGCGCCCAAAAGAACGCTGTCGGACGCGAGGCAGCGGTCGATCGTGTATTGAGGCAGGGGTTCGCCCGTCTTTTCAATGGCGCACACGCCCATCAAAAGGTGTTCGAATTCGAATTCATGGCCGAATTTTTCGCCGATCTTGTTGAGGACGGCGATCGCGCCGTCGGTAATTTCGGGGCCGATACCGTCGCCCGCGAGAACTGCAATGTGTTTTTTCATGATTTATACCTCTTTTTTTAAACCTGTTTATTCTTTCCGGCACGGCCGGGTTCGGGACTGTGGATGATCTCGAGCGTATTGTTTGCGCGCGTTGCCTGCCAGTCCGCTTCGGACGCGGCGCCGTAATACATGCGCTCGCTGATAAAGATGGTCTTTCCGCGCAGAAAAGGCAGATCCGCCGCGGTAAAACCGTCGAATTGCCGGTGCGGAACCAAGCCTTCGGCAAGTTGTTTTTCCTTTTTCGCGTTCGATTTTCGCTGAGCTTTTGCCGTTTTGATTTCGTCGGCGGAGGGCTTTGTGCCGACGGGGCGGTACATCGCGGCGTATGCCGCCGCGGAAAAAACCGCGTATTTCCGCACCGCGTCCGCCGTTCCGCCGCACAGTTCCAAATGCCCGAATTCGTTCACGAAGGCGTAAGGCACGGCTTCGGAAGCCGCCATGGCCGTAAAGGAACGGTACATGCGAAAACTCAGGGCGAAATTGAGAATCGTCCCCGCGCAAAACACGCAGGCGACGACGAGGAACGCTATGCCGACCTGCCGTGCGTAAAACCAAAGGGCGACGGTGGCTGCCACCAGCAACAGGGCAACGGTTCCGTAGCGGATCGTATCGCGGATGAGCCGCGTTTTTCTGTTCGGAATGGTTTTCATCGGGATTTTTTCCTCATTCGTTTTCGTCCGAAAAAAGTAAGCTGTTGCTTGCTTTTACGGGAGAATAGTCAAAAAATGAACGATACGTTTCGTATGTTTTGCGGCGCAGTACGACGGTCTTGCCGCTGAGCGAGGCAAGGTCCGCAGAGCATACGGAGGAATAATACAGCGTTTCGGATTTGCCGAGCGTTTTGGCCTTTATTTCGTCGCGTTTTCTGCTCCGTTCGAGCCACTGCTCGCGCGTGTATTGCGGCGGCAGGGGAGGAAGGGAGGCCGATTCGCGCAGGTAGGCGGTTACAGCCTCGGCGGGCAGGGAATAAAAAGTTACGGAAAGGCCGTCGCCCAAACTTACGGACGGAAACGCCGCATTGCGGCATGCCCGATAGAAGCGCGCGGCATATTTTGCCCAGCTTACGGCAAGGATACCCGTGAAAACGAGAACAAAAGCCGCAACGCCCGTCAAAACGGCGCCGATAGGGAAGGGCGCCGCCAGCCAACCGGCAACGGCCGCGCCTGCAAATATCAAAAAGATGACCGCGCACAGCGCGCAAACGAAGTTCCTCTCAAAGCGCAGAGTATGTTTTTTTATTTTTTTCAAATCAAAGCCCCTTATTTGAATCGCAATTCAGCAATTTTTCTTTTATGGAGGGCCATTCCGCCTCCGGCTCGTACAAATAAAATTCGTTCCCGTTCATGACGGACGGTTTGCTGGCGGATGCGCCGAAAATTTGCTGAAACAGCCGCTTTTCACAGAAAATTTTTTTGTTTTGCAGGGCGGCCAGATCAAACGGAAGAAACTCCTGATAGGAATATATTTTCCCCATTTCCGAACACAGCTCGATATAACGGTCAAATAATTTATCCTTCTGCGTTTCGGACAATGCCGGGTCGTCCGAAGTTCCGAAACAGCAATCATCCGCAACCAAATAGGCGCGTACGGTCTGCGGATCGGCCGAGAAAAATTCGATGCCGGTATCTTTCCCGTAACGGGTGCCTTTTAACCGTATTGCGGCACAAGGAAACGAGGCCGATTTTCCCAAAACATAAAACCGACGCGTACGCCTGTATAGCAACAGCGAGACGAGAAGACAGACAAGGCCGACAAAGCCGGTGATGCAGGCGTTTGTAATTTTTGTTCGCGTATCGAATCTCGGAAAGCGGATGACCGTCAAAACGAGCAGAACGATAAAGATCACCAGCAGAGGGAGCAGGAGAACGACACAGCGGCTCCCTCTCTTTTGCCGCGGTCTGCGGCCGAAAATCTGCATTTTACTTTTTTGCTTTGATGGAGGCGATGAGCCCGCCCTTATCGATGATGTTCTGAATAAAATCGGGGAAAGGTTCGGCTTGGAATTTCTGCCCCGTCGTCTCGTTGACGATCTCGCCCTTGGAAAGATCGCAGGATACGACGTCGCCCGCCTTGATATTCTTTACCGCTTCGGGGCATTCCAAGATAGGGAGCCCGATGTTGATGGAGTTGCGGTAGAAAATGCGCGCAAACGAATTGGCTATGACGAGCGAGATGCCGCTCGCCTTGATGGCGATGGGCGCGTGCTCGCGCGAAGAGCCGCAGCCGAAATTGTCTTCCGCGACGATGATGTCGCCCTTTTTCACCTTTTTTACGAAGTCCTTGTCGATATCCTCCATGCAGTGAGAGGCGAGTTCCGCTTCCGACGTGGTGTTGAGGTAACGCGCGGGGATGATGACGTCCGTATCGACGTCGCTTTTGTATCTGAAAACAGTTCCTTTGACAGTCATGGTAAACCTCATTTTATTTTATAGAATCGAAGGCGCGGCCCAAAATCGTATTTTTGGGTAAGCGCACCCAAGTTGCCGCATACATACGGCTTACGGGGAAAGAGCGAATGCGGCGATTCAAAGAAAAGAGAGCCGTAACATATCGCCGCAGAGAGAAAACGCGGTGCAGAGCGTTGCAGCGCAATGCGAACATCGGGTTTTCTTTCCAATCACGGCAAATCGCAGGCGGCAGCCCGCCGAGATTTGCGTGAATCAGATTTGGTCCGGCGTGGCGATCTTGCCTGCGATCGCGCTCGCCGCCGCAACGTAGGGGGAGGCGAGATACACTTCGCTGTCAACATGGCCCATTCTGCCGACAAAGTTGCGGTTGGTCGTGGCGACCGCCCGCTCTCCCGCCGCGAGAATGCCCATGTGTCCGCCCAGGCAGGGGCCGCAGGTGGGGGTGGAAACGACCGCGCCCGCATCGATAAAGATATCGAAAAGCCCTTCGTGCATAGCCTGTTTCCAAATCGTATTAGTCGCGGGGATCACGATGCAGCGCACGCCTTTCGCCACGTGTTTGCCCTTGAGGATCTCCGCGGCGATGCGCAGGTCGGAAATGTGTCCGTTCGTGCAGGAACCGATGACGACCTGATCGATCTTGACGTCGCCCCATTCTTTGGGCGTACGCGTGTTTTCGGGCAGGTGCGGGAAGGAAACGGTGGGTTCGAGCTTGCTCATATCCACTTCGATGACCTTTTCGTACTCCGCGTCGGGGTCCGCCTCGAAAGCGCGGATCTCGCGCTTGAACCTGCCGTTCAAATATTCGCGCGTTACGTCGTCTACGGGGAAAATGCCGTTCTTTGCGCCCGCTTCGATCGCCATATTGCAGATGGTGAAGCGGTCGTCGATGGAGAGATACTGAATGCCGTCGCCGACGAACTCCATCGATTTATACAGGGCGCCGTCCACGCCGATCAGCCCGATGATGTGCAGGATCACGTCTTTGCCGCAGATGTATTTCGCGGGCTTGTTTTTGAGCACGAATTTGATTGCCGAGGGCACTTTGAACCAGCATTGCCCGCTCATCATGCCTGCGGCCATATCCGTCGAGCCGACGCCCGTCGAAAACGCGCCCAGCGCGCCGTAGGTGCAGGTATGGCTGTCTGCGCCGATCACGAGGTCGCCCGCGCCGACGAGGCCCTGTTCGGGCAGCAGGGCGTGTTCGATGCCCATCCTGCCTACGTCGAAGAAGTTTTCGACGCCGTACTTGTTTGCAAAATTCCGCACCGTTTTGACTTGTTCCGCCGCTTTAATATCTTTGTTCGGGGTGAAATGGTCCATTACCATGCTGACTTTTGCGGGGCATTTGATGCACGAAAAGCCTGCCTTTTCGAATTCCTTGACGGCGACGGGCGAAGTGATGTCGTTGCCGAGGACCATGTCCAGCTCCGCATTGATTAGCTGGCCGGCCTTTACGCTGTCAAGCCCCGCATGCGCCGCGAGGATTTTTTGAGACATTGTCATTCCCATAGCAGTATGCAATCTCCTTTTTTGTTGTTGGTTTTATGATTTGACAGCATTATATCATATATGATATAATTTGTAAACGATTTATAAAATAGATAATTTTAATCACTCTTATCGAAAATTCGAATGATCGCGGCGTGGCCCCGCAAAAAATACGGAGGAATGCAGGCAGTGAATACGGAATCGATCAAAACTTTTATCCTGCTGTCGAAGCTGAAAAATTTTACGCGCACGGCAGAGCGCATGTATGTCGCGCAGTCGACGGTTACCAACCGCATCGCCGAGCTGGAAAGCGAAACGGGTCAAAAGCTGTTCGTGCGCAGGCAGGGCGGCGTGGAATTGACGGACGAGGGACAGCTGTTTTTGAGTTATGCCCTGCGCATCAACGATTTGGAGGAGAGCTTTATTCAGGAGGTCAATTCCGCCGCGCGGTACGAAAAACAGCTGCGCGTGGGGGCGATCAACGCCGTGTATGAAAGCAGTTTATATCCGCTGTTGGGGAACTTTTTTCGGGAAAACCGCGACGTTTCGCTGAAAATCGTACTGGGGCATTCCGTCGACCTGCTGCAGATGCTGCAGGACAGCCTCATCGACGTGGCGTTTTCCTACCTGCCGCTGAAAAAGACGGGATTCGTCAGCAAACGCTTTTCCTCCGATAAGCTCGTTCTGTTGGCGTCGCCCTCCTTCAATGCTTTTAAAAAGGGGATCCGCAAGAGCGAGTTGGTCGCCAGCGAATACCTGATGTGCAATTTCGCTTTCGGCGAAGCGGGCGAGTTCGTGCGTTCGCTGTTTCCGCCCCGGCATGCTTTCCGGTTCGAGATCGACAACAGCGGAAAAGTCGCACAGTATCTGCTGGACGGGCTGGGGTACAGCTTTCTGCCGTACAGAATGGCGGAACGAGCGATCCGGGCAGGCGAACTGGAAACGATCCGCCCGCTCGATTTTACCGTGCCGGAGATCGTGAGCTATTGCTCCTACCGCAAAGGGAACGCCCTTGCCGAACAGCTTGTGCAGGGAGAGAAGGAGCGCGGGCGGGAAGGGTAGGCCGATTTTGCCGAGGACGGTTTTTTCGGCAATTTCTTGCGAAGGGTTTGACTTTTTATAGAAATGGGGTATAATAGCATTAACCGCAGTGCGGCCGCATTTCGAAGGAGAAACGAGATGAAAAACAAAGGAGAAGAAAGTGTGGCGGCGCAGGCGCGGCCGTTCGATCATTACGTGTCGCTCGGTTATAACTGCGAGGTTTCGTTCCGGATTCAGGATTATCTCGGTAAACCGATCGAATCGTATCCGCTGACATGGGCCTACGTTCACGATCTTTCGCGCTTGCCGGCGGCGCTCGAAAAGCGCGGCGAGCTGTTGGGCCGCATGCTCCCGCAGAAAGGTTCGGATATGTTCCGCGATGCGGATTACGACATCGCGTTTCATGTGCGGGCATCCGCGGACGAGCTGTTTCGCGCCGACGGGAGTTTGCGGGAGGGGATTGCAGAGCCTGTGCTGGAAGAATTGCGTTCGCGTTATCGGCACCTGACGGAAAAGTTCAGCGAGCTGCTTTTATCGGACGACAGAACTCTATTCGTTTTAAAGGTACGGGAAGACGGTTATAAACAGAAGTGGCTGAAAAACCTGTTCGCGTTTTTGGTCGGGAATTATTTTGCTTTGAGCGGAGGATTCCGTTTGCTGGTCGTATCGGAGAAGCGCTGGTTCAACGAGAAAGAAGCGAAACGTTTTTGGAGAGGCGAGGATCGTATTTTGTTTGCGACCGTCGAAAATTTTGCGGCAGACGACAAAACGGAAAGGGACGGCGATATCGGCGGCTGGATGCGCGCGTTTGCGTATGCCGATAAGGATTCCGCATCCTTTTTTGAAAAAAACAAAAAACATAATGCAAATAAAACGGTGAGGAAAATCAGATTGGAAAAGCGTATTCGCGTATCGGTTTTGATACCTGTTTATAATACTTGGCGCACTTTGCCGCGATGTCTTGATTCCGTCCTTTCGCAGACGCTGCGGGAAATCGAAATCGTTTGCGCGGACGATGCGTCCGATCAGAAAACAAAAGACGTGCTGCGGGAGTATGCCGAAAAAGATCCTCGCATCCGTATCATTACTTTTCCGCAAAACAAGGGAACGCTTTGCGTACGGAGCGCTTTGATACGGGCAGCGCGCGGCGATTACGTCATGTTTTTGGACAGCGACGATGAATTTATGCCGAAAGCGTGCGAAACGGCATTGCATGCGATTGAGAAACAGAGGGTGGATATCGTACAATTCGGCACGCAGATCGTAACGGAAAAGGCGATGTCCGAAGGAGAAAAGAGGGATCTTTATACGTATTTCCGTCTGAACAAAGGCAGACTGAACGGAGCGAATGTCTTTAAAAAATGTTTTGAGTTCGGTAAAACAAGCTATAATTGGGTGCTTTGGGACAAAATATTTCGGCGTTCATTAATACAGAAAGTCATACCGTATCTGCCGGAAGTGCGGTGTTTAACTGCGGAAGATTTTGCCATTTATTTTATCGCGTCTTATTATGCAAGGAGCTTTTATGGGATCAAGGAACCGCTGATCCGATATTATTTCGGCGCCGGCGTTTCTGCGTCTTTCCGCTGGACATTAAAGGATTATAGGGTAAATTTGGGCCGCAAAGTGGCCTGCGACATCGTGCGCACAATGTTGGATACGGAGAATCCGTCCGATTCGATTTATCGAGAAAATTACAAGCAATGGGAAAAAGAATTTTTTACCGCTTTTATCTGGAAGTTCTGCGAGGAATGCGGACTGTCATCCGGGGCGAAAGTTTTTGATCTCTTGGCGGAAGCATACGGATTGCCGCGGTTAATTTATTCCTTTGCGAAATATTTAGGCAATTGGAGGGCCGAACGCCTTGCAAAATTGATTCGCGATGCAAGTTGCTTGAAATCGGAGACAAAGCCGATTCGCACGATCGGGTTCTTTTATCACCGCATCGGCATCGGCGGCGTCGAAAGGGTTCTCAGTAAATTGATCCCGCTCTTTTTAAATTGGGGTTATAAGACGGTTTTGTTCGTCGAAGAGGAGAGCGATACCGATTATTCCATTCCGGCACAGTGCAAAAAAATTATTGTTCCGGGTTCAGTGCATATCGACGGCGATGCCTATGCGGCGCACGGAGAGGCGTTGCTCGACGGCTTGAAAGAAAATGCCGTGGATGTTTTGCTGTATCAAGCGGGCAGTTCGCAATGGCTGTTGTACGACATACTCATCGCAAAGGCGGCGGGAACTAAAATTGCGGTAACATTGCATGAATTGGTTTCTTTGCCGCTTATTCGAGACAGAGCGGCTTTTACGAATAAACCGTATTATTTACGGTTAGCTGACGGTGTACAGACGATTGTCCGCAGCGATGAGGCTCTTTTACAGAATTTCGGCATAAATGCGCGGTTTATCCCCAATCCTTATACGTATGAGGCGGAGGAATCTTTACAAGCGCGGGGGGAGGACGTTTTATGGGTTGGAAGGATGGAGCCTGTTCAAAAGAGACCTGAACATGCAATCGAGATAATGCGCTTGGTCGTCAACGAACTGCCGGACGCCCGTATGCGGATTGTAGGCAAGGCGGACAGCGAAGAGGAGGAAAAGCGCTATCGTATGCTGATTGCCGAGCGCGGGCTGCAGGAAAATATCGAGATGTGCGGATTTCATTCCGATCCGAGCGAGTTTTACCGCAACAGCGGCGTCCTGTTGATGACTTCAAGATATGAAGTTGCGCCGATGGTTTTGGGAGAGGCGATGAGTTTCGGCCTTCCGATCGTTACTTACGATATGCCCTATGTGGAATTTTTGCGCGAAAACGACGGCTGTGTCCGCGTTCCGCAGGAGGATATCGTCGGCGCGGCAAAAGAGTTGGTCCGAATTTTGCAAGATGATAAACTGCGCAGCGAACTTGCGCAGAAATCGTTGCGGACAGCGCGAAAACTTTCCGAATTTGATTTACATGCCGCTTGGGATGAATTTCTCTGCGGTTTGGGTGAACATCCTGAATCGGACGAGGATATGCGCATTTGTTTGGAAAACATGTATGAATTTTATGATTTAGGCTTGCATGGCGGTGAAAAGAGCGGGCTGGTTGGGTTTGCTTGGAGATATATGAAAGATTTCGGCATCGCTGCAACATTCCGCAAAACGATAAAATTCATTCGAAAATACGGATTTAAGGCAACCGTAAACCGTTTATTGCATAAATAAAGTGTGAATAATTGTATAAGTATTTGTGGATAAAAATGTTTAATATTTGTACAAAATGTAAAAAAGGCGGTTAAAGTACCGCCTTTTTTGTATAATTTTGCCGAATATGTAGAATTATTTCGGGAAAGAAGCATTCTCTCTTCGAAAAAAAGCGCAGTTTGTGGATAATAAGGCAGGGGAGCGCTAAATACACTTCCGCCCGCAAAGAGGGCTGTACTCTTTTGGGATGTTCTGCCGATAAAAACCCATGCGTGCCTGAGGATTTTAGCCTAACGACCGCAACGGAAGATGGGACTTTATATGCGGTCCGGTCGGAATAATTCAATGTTTGTGTGCAGGGAAAGAATGCGCGCCGTCGGAAGCGTTTGCTTCCGACGGCGCGCATTCTTTTGGATCGTCTGCCTTATCCGTCCCGGAGCGAACGGGTAAATCGTTCAAAGGATGTCAGCGCTTGGCGCGCATCAGTGCATAATCGATGGAGTCGACCAACGCCAGCCAGCTCGCTTCGATCACGTCTTCCGAAACGCCGACGGTCGTCCAGCTGTCCGAACTGTTTGCCGAAGTGATGAGGACGCGGACTTTTGCGGCCGTCGCCTTGTCGGAATCGAGCACGCGCACCTTGAAGTCGGTCAGCGAAACGTTGGCGATTTCCGGGTAAAAATCCGCAAGGGCGGAGCGCAGGGCAAGGTCCATCGCGTGTACGGGGCCTTCGCCGTCGGAAGCGGAAATTTTTGTAACGCCGTTCACGCGGATCTTGATGATCGCCGAGGCGACTTTCCCTTCGATGGCGGGCTGCTCGTTGATGATCTTGTAATTGATGAGGTCGAACGAACTGTTGTATTTGCCCAAAAGTTTTTCGACCAGCAGAACGAAGCTCGCTTCCGCTGCTTCGTACGAATATCCCTGCAGGGAACGCTCTTTCAACTCGTTTACGATCGCGCCCATTTCCTTCCCGTTTTTGTCGAGCGAGGGGAAATAATTTTTCAGTTTGTCGTAGATGGCGCTCTTGCCCGAAATTTCGGAAAGGAGGAATTTGCGCTTGTTGCCGATCGCTTCGGGATCGATATGTTCGAACGAGGAGGAATATTTCAGCACTCCGTCGGCATGCATTCCCGCCTTGTGCGCAAAAGCGTTCATGCCCACGTACGGCTGATTTTCGGGGATCGCCACATTCGCCGTTTCGGCGATGGCCATCGCGCTCTCGTATACGTCTTTCAGGTTTTCCGCGGGGATGCACTCATATCCGCGCTTGAGCTGCAGGTTGCAGATCACCGTAGAGAGATTGGCGTTGCCGCACCGTTCTCCAAAGCCGAGGAAGGTGCCCTGGACCTGCCGCGCGCCCGCCTTGACCGCCTCGATGGAATCGGCCACGGCCAGCCCGCCGTCGTTGTGGCAGTGGATCGCCACGATCGTACCGGGGAAGGTCTCGGTTACTTTCTTCGTGATCGCATACGCTTCGTCGGGGAAGATGCCCCCGTTCGTGTCGCAAAGGCAAAGGCAGTATGCGCCCGCCTCGAACGCGCTCTGCAGGGCGCGCATCGCGTACGCCTCGTCCGTTTTAAACCCGTCGAAAAAGTGTTCCGCGTCGAAGATGACTTTTTTGCCCTGCGAAGAGAGAAATCGAACGCTCTCCCCGATCATGGCTAAATTTTCATCGGGCGTCGCTTTTATTACGTCGGTAACGTGGCGAATATGGCTTTTGCCGAAAATAGCGACGTATTCGGTGCCCGCGGCGAGGAGCGATTTTAAATTTCCGTCCTCTTCCGGGGTTACGCCTTTGCGGCGGGTCGAACCGAACGCCACGATTTTCGAACGGTTCAGTTTCATGCCGCGGATCCGCTGAAAAAACTGCATTTCGGCAGGATTGGAAAAGGGGTTCCCGGCTTCGATGAAATCGACGCCGAGTCGGTCCAGCGTTTCGATCACCTTTATTTTGTCGTCGACGGAAAAGGAAATGTTGGCGCCCTGCGCTCCGTCGCGCAGGGTGGAATCGAATATCTGTAATTTCATAAAAGAACTCCGCTCGCGGAATTCTCGGCAAGCTGAAGATGCGCGAGACTTTCACTTGCTTGCAATAGCGAAAACGAGCGCATCGCAATCGCCTATGGCGATTATGCCTGCGAATTCCTGCGATTAGAAGGGAAACCCGAGCGGATTTCCCCTCTGTCCGCGATATATAGTGGCACACATATTATAAAATCGCGGACATTCACCCCTTCTGCAAGCCGAAGTATCGGCAAATAGGGGGCAAAAGCAAAAAGCGTGGTTTTTGCTTTTGCAAGTAAATTTTAAACAATAACGTGCGCGTTTGAGAACCGCGCTTCTCAAAAAGCGCACCCAATTTGTCGCATACCTGCGACCTGAGCGGGTGAATGCCGCGCGCGTAATGCGGTGTGCCCTTAAATTGCGCGCGGCAGAGGGCAGAGCCCTCAAAATCACGAAAAATAATTTCGACAGCTCGAAATTATTTTTGTGAGCCAAGTACCGCTCCCTTGCTCGCGGAAGTTACCTGTGCGCGGTAGCGTTTCAGGTACCCGTCCACCGGTTTTTCCTGCGGTTTGAACGCCGCCAGGCGCTCTTTCAGCTCTTTATCCGAGATGCGCAGGTTCAGCGAGCAGTTTTCGATGTCGATGTCGATGATGTCGCCGTCTTTGACGATGCCGATCGGTCCGCCCGCGGCCGCTTCGGGGCACACGTGGCCGATCGCGGCGCCCCTGGTCGCGCCCGAAAATCTGCCGTCGGTGATGAGCGCCACGTCCGCGCCCAATCCCGCGCCCACGATCGCGGAGGTGGGGGAGAGCATTTCGCGCATGCCGGGACCGCCCTTGGGACCTTCGTAACGGATGACGACGACGTCTCCCTTTACGATCTTGCCCGTCGAGATGGCTTGCATTGCAGCCTCTTCGCTGTCGAACACTTTTGCGGGGCCGCTGTGCTTGAGCATGGCGGGATCCACCGCGCCTTTTTTGACGACCGCGCCCTCGGCCGCGAGGTTGCCCTTTAAAATGGCGAGTCCGCCCGTAGGGGAATAGGGGCGGTCCATCGGGCGGATGATCTCCGCATCCAGAACGCGCGCGTTTTTCACCCGTTCATGCTGCGTTATGCCGGAAACGGTCATTGCCGAACCGTCGAAGAGCCCCGCCTCTTCCAGCTGGCGGATAACGGCGGAAATGCCGCCCGCTTCGTTGAGATCTTCGATGTAATGCTCGCCCGCCGGCGCCAGTTTGCACAGATGCGGCACTTTGGCGCTGACTTCGTTGAAGGTGAATACGGAAAAATCTTTTTCGCTCAGCCCCATCTCGTTGGCGAGCGCCAAAAGGTGCAGGACGCTGTTGGTGGAGGCGCCGATCGCATTGTCGATCGCGACCGCGTTTTTCAGCGATTTGGGGGTAAGGATATCCGACGGACGGATATTTTTCTTTACCGCGTTCATCACCGCTTCGCCCGTCTCTTTGGCGAGCATAAGGCGGCGGCTGTATACCATGGGTATGGTGCCGTTGCCGGGCAGAGCTATGCCGAGCGCTTCCGTCAGACAGTTGAGGCTGTTCGCCGTGAACATTCCCGAACAGGAACCGCAGGTGGGGCAGGAAGAGCACTCGTATTCGTGC
>CALVXE010000020.1 GCA_944368795.1 uncultured Clostridia bacterium
GGGGCGAAAACCTGACCGAAGACGTGAAGGACGGCGATAAAAACAGCGAGGACATCTATGCCTGCGTTTCGCGCAATATCTTCGGCGAGCCCACGCTGGAATACAATTTCCGACCCAACGAGGCGGTTACGCGCTACGATACGGCGAAGATCAGCGTTTATACGTATGCGGCGCTTCTCGGCGTGGAGGACGAAAACCTCGAGCCGGGCGTGCAGGACGGCATCACCGACATCGGCGAGCTTTCGGTAGAACAGCGGTGGTTTGTGCACTGCGCGAATGCGAACGGATTTATCGAGGATACGGACGGCAAGTTCGAGCCGGGCAAGGAAGTTACGGAGCAGGAATTCAGCAGCGCGATCGACAAGGCCGTGCAGAAGGCCGCCGTCGAAGGGACGAATTACGAAGTCTACAAGGCGAAAAAACTGGAAAATTTCAGGACTTTCCCCAACGCGGGCGCGCCCCTGGCGGATAAATTGGACAAATTCGTCGTTTCCGGAATGGGAGACGCGGGGCAGCGCCTCGCCGTCGCCACGCTGCAGGGGATCGTGAACCGCGACGAGATCAAGCTGTATCTCGATTACGGCGGCTATTCGTGGATGAGCGATTACGCGATCGAAAAGGAGTATTTCGACGGATACGAGACGCCCGTTCCCGATAACGACTATCTGGCATTGCTGACGCGCTATGCCGATTATATCGACGGCGCGATCGTATTCGACCCCGATCTGCCCTGGTCGATCAACACGTGCGTGAATATCGCCGCGGTCGAAGGGAGGATCGTGATCAGCCCCGCGATGGTCGGCACGATCCGTCTGCTCAGCCCGAACGCGGATATACGGTATTTTTCCGAACTGGGATTGGACGAACTGCTCGACGCGGAAAAGTGGTGCTACAACAACCTTTTTGAGTACATGCGCAGGGACGTGATCAGCTGGATGTACTACGAAAGGCAGACGGACTGGGCGCGCGATTACGTGGTGCAGATGAAGATACCCACGATGTGGGTCGCCGGTTCCGCAAGCGAATATTACGATGAAGACGCATTGCTGTTTGCGGCAAGCGTACTGCAAAAATATCCCGCAAATATACCCATGCTCGGGTTCGGGTACGCAAATGACCCGACCGTCGGCGGGAATGTGGGCATCGGGGAATACGAAGGGGTAAAACTGCACGGCGAATACGGCAAATATACGGCGGTGTTCGATACGGTGGGGAACCTTTCCTTTCATACGGCGATCAACGTCGCGCCCGAAAACAAGAAGTTTACGCCCGCGGAAAAGCCTTCGATCGCCTACGACGCGAACAAGAAATATGTGGCGGTAACGATGATGGAGAGCGGCGATTCGCCCGCCTATATCCAGTACGGGCTGAAACAGCGGCAATGGGACCACGCCTCGCGCGGAGAAGTTCCGTACAACATCAGTTACGGCCTGAACAATTACGATCTGTATCCGCTTTTGACGGAATACTGGTTCGAAACGGCGAAGACGTACGATTATTTCTTCGGGGCGATCTCGGGATTGGGTTACAGCTATCCGCTCATCGGTTTCGGCGATAAAGGCGTCGTGAACGAAGAGGGCATTTATATGGATAAGGCGATGATCATGGAAGATCATTACACGAAGGCCAATAAACTTTCGCAGAAACTCGGATTCACCTGCCTGGGCGTGTATTCCTTCCCCGAAGGGACGTGGAACGAATCGCATTACGAAGAGTTTGACGAATACGTGCTGCAATATATGCCCGACATCGACACGGTGATGGCGGATATGCACCGCGGCGTGTACCAGCTTACGAAAGATCAGCTGATGCATACGTCGGAATACGGACAGAGGATCTATCATTGTTCGACGAAGTGGAGCTTGGCCAGCTTCTCCAATCAGCAGGAGGCGCAGAATTACTTATACGACGAAATTTTGCGCACGACGTCGAACGGAGGACAGTTCTTCCAGTGCATGGCTTACAGCTGGCATTACGGACCGGACGACATCAAGGCGGTCATCGAGCGCTTTAATACCGAGCACCCGGGAGAATATGAGTTTGTTACCATCGACCAGTTGGACGAAGTGTATCTCAAATCGATCAACTCGTAATATAAGGAGAATTCTGCGGCCATGAAGTTCAAGATTTTTTTGGTTTATCATTCCCATATCGACATCGGCTATACCGAGCGCCAGGAAAAGATCGCCGTATATCAGGCGGATTTTATAAAACAGGCGGTCGACTTCGCGCTCAGCGACGCGCAGAAGAGCAGGGATGAGAAAAATTCTTTCAAGTTTACGGCGGAGGGCTTTTGGGCCGTCGAGAATTATTTGAAGAGAGAAAAAGAAAAAGGATTGGAAAAACTGCTGCGCGCCGTGCGCACGGGACGTTTCGAGCTTACGGCAGGATATCTGCATTTCGCGGAGCTTCTCAATTATAAAAATCTGAGCCGCTCGCTCGATTATTGCAGAGAGTTCTGCTTGAAAAACGGCATCGAACCCCCGAAAGTCGCGGTCGCTTCCGACATCAACGGATTTTCCTGGGGATATGCGGACGCGCTGATCGACCACGGCGCAAAGTATCTGATCACAAACATCAACACGCATCACGGCGGGGCGCCCTTTTCCAGACCGCTGGTACCGTTCTATTGGACGGCGCCGAGCGGGCGCAAGCTGTTGGTCTGGAACGGGCTGACCTACCACAAAGCGAACCTTTTGGGCCTGATCCCGGGGCTTACGCCGATCGGCGACCCCGGGGTGCCCGGCATGCATGTAGAGGAGACGGGCTTCATCGACATCAAGGACACCGATTACGCGCACAAGCGCATTTTCGCGATGGTCGATGGGCTGCGAAAGAACGGGTATACGGCAAATTTCCTGCCGATTTTCGGTTCGGGACTGTATACCGACAATTCGCCCGCAGGCGACGGACACTGCGAACTGCTGCGCGAATGGAATGAAAAGTACGGCGACCAAATCGAGATCGTAACCTCGACGGTGGAGGAGTTCTTCCGTTACCTCGAAGAGAATTGGGGAGAGATCCCCGCGTACGAAGGGGACTGGAACGACTGGTGGACGGACGGCGTGCAGAGCACGCCCAACGAGACGCGCATATTCCGAAATGCTCAGCGCACCGAAGCGCTGATCGAAAAACTCGACGAGAACTGCGAGATCGTGTCTGCGGACGAACGGGAAGAGATCGTACATAATCTGATTTTATACGCCGAACATACCTGGGGGCATTCCGCTTCTCTGAGCGACCCGACGAAGCTGCTGGTGGCTCAGCTCGACGCGCGGAAAGCGCGCCTGGCGTTCGAGGCGGACGTGCTTGCCGGGAAGAGCTTTGACAAGCTGGCACGCGCACTGGGAGAGGGCGAGTTCCGCCAGGAGCGCCCGTTCGAGTATACGATCGTCAATCCGCTCGGCGTCCGCGCAAAGAAACAGATTTACCTTCCCACCGACTTTTGGGAAGAAGGGAGATTTGTCGGGCGCAGCGTGGCGGTTTCGGACGGGGAGAAAATCATCCCCGCACAGCGGACGTATACCCTGCGGGGAGCGTTCGTAGTGTGCGTCGTCGAGCTCGGTCCGCACGAAAAAAAGACGCTGCGCATCGAGATCGGCGAAGAGGCAGAGCCCGCCGCGGCGGCCGAAAACCGCTGGTTCGACGTGCGTACGGACAAAAAAGGGATAAGCGAGATCTATTACCGCGGCGGAGAGCGCATTTTCGGGCGCGAGAACGGGGAGTTCTGCGAGCCCGTATATGAGATTTTCCGCGGAGCAAACCGCGCGGACGCGGCCGGGTTCGGCTATTCCGCGCGCAAGAAGATGCACCCGGATATCGTGCGCGGGAAGCTCGTTTCCTTCCGCGTCGCGGAAGAGGGACCCGTATTTACGAAGTACGTTTACGACTTTGCGATCGAAGGATCCAAGCGCACGGGCGTGAATCTGTATTTTTATAAGGAACTGCCGAAGATCGTTGCGGAAGCAGAGTTCGCAAAGGAGCTCGTAACCGATCCCGAAGGCATGTATGTAAAATTCCCCCTGCGCGTCAGGGGCGGCGAGTGGTACGTCGACAAGGCGGGCGCTATATTCAAACCGGGAAAACAGCTGCCCGATACCTGCTGCGATTACTATCCCGTCTGGCGCGGCGCCGCGCTGCGCGGAAACGATTTGCTGCTGACGGTAAATTGTTACGATACGCCGCTCGTTACCTTCAATAAGATCAAATTGTGGGAGTTTACCCTGAAAGCGGAGAATACGGGCGACCTGTATTCGTGGCTTACGAACAATAAATGGGAAACGAACTTCCGCACACAGTGCGCCGGATTTTTGGAAAGCCGTTACTGCATCGCCGTGGGCGAAGGTACGGATATCGGGGCGCAGCTGGAAGAGAACGAGTACGATTTTCTCGTGCTCCGCAAGTAACGGAGGGCGGCGATGAGAGCGATCGGCATCGATTTAGGCGGGACGAGCGCGAAGATCGGCGCTTTGGAAGACGGAAAAATATTGGAACGGGCGGCCGTTCAAACGCGGCAGGACAGCGATTACGGCGGGATCCTGCGCGATCTGGCGGCCGCGGCGGGCACGCTCGCCGAAAAAAACGGTGCCGAGCGAGTCGGGATCGGCTCGCCCGGCTTGATCGACAGGGCCGGGAGGCGGGTGTGCTATTCGAACAATATCCGTTGGAACGACGCGCCCCTCGGCCTTGACCTTGAAAGAGAACTGGGACTGCCCGTGCGGATGGCAAACGACGCCAAATGCGCGGCGCTCGGCGAAGCGGTTTGCGGCGTGGGGCGAGGATATTCGCGGGTGCTCATGCTCACGCTCGGAACGGGGGTGGGCGGAGGATTCGTCGAAAACGGAAAATTGGCCGCGGGATCTCTCTATGCGGACGCGGCGGAGATCTTCGGGCATATAACGGTGGAATACGGCGGCAGGCAATGTACCTGCGGCAGAAGAGGCTGCCTGGAAGCGTATTGTTCCGCCACGGCGCTCATGCGCCGCGGAAGGGAGGTTTTCGGCAGGGAGGTGAGCGCGAAGGAGATCTTTGCGCTTGCCGGCAGCGGGAATGCCGCCGCGGCGGAACTTACGGAAGAATTTGCGGAGTATCTCGCGGCGGGGGCGGTGAGCCTCGCGAATGCGCTGCGCCCGCAGGCGATCGTTTTCGGAGGCGGCGTTTCCGGCTCGGCGGGAGATTTTTTACCGATAATCGACAGACATTTGAAAGAGGAAGTTTACGGGTATGCGTTTGCGCCCGTGAAAGCCGTTGCGGCGCAGCTCGGGAACGATGCGGGCATGATCGGCGCGGCTTTGCTGCAATGAACGGAGGAGAGCATGAAAGGATACGGCAATTACGATAAAGAACCGGAGCTGCGCATCGAAGGATATGCAGGCTTGCAGGGATACGGAGCGATCGCGGAAGAACTGAAAAAGAGAGCTGCCGGAAAAGAGAAGTTTGTGATCGTTTTCGACTGTTATACGGAAGTGGACGCGCGGGAAGTGCAGGACGGGCTCGCTTCGCTGGGCGCGAAGTGGTACGACGCTGGCGACGCGATGATCGGAGACGCGGAATATAACGCGATGATCCGCCAATTCGTTACGGACGACCGCGTTTTCGGCATCATGAATACGCTTACTTTGGAAAAGGTGGTCGATCATGAGAAGTTGAATGCGCTGCGGAAGAAACTCGCGAGGGAAAAGGGGCTCGTGTGCCTGATCGGCGTGGGGGCTTCTCTCGTAACCGAGGGCGACTTGCTCGTGTATCTCGATTTGGCACGCTGGGAGATCCAGTGCCGCTTCGCGCGCGGCGCGTGCAACTGGAAGACGGACAATTCTTCCGCCGCGAAACTTGCAAAGTTCAAACAGGGATATTTCGTCGAATGGCGCATGGCAGACCGCCATAAGCGCAAGCTGATGGATAAAATCGATTATTATCTGGACACGAACGCCGCGAACTCTCCGAAGATGGTGAGCGGCGACGGATGGAGACAGGGACTGCGCACGTTCGCGTCGCGCCCCTTCCGCCTGGTCCCGTATTTTGCGCCCGAAGTGTGGGGCGGGCAGTGGATGAAGGACGTTTGCGGACTGGACCGCTCTGCGCCCAATTATGCCTGGGCGTTCGACGGCGTGCCGGAGGAGAACAGCATTTATATGCGCTTCGGCGACGTGCGCGTAGAGGTGCCCTCCGTCGATGTGGTGTTCTATTGCCCGAGGCCGCTGCTCGGCGAACGGGTACACGCGCGGTTCGGCGACGAGTATCCCATCCGCTTTGACTTTTTGGATACCATGGGAGGGCAGAACCTCTCGCTGCAGGTACATCCTTTGACAGAGTATATCCAAAACACTTTCGGAATGCACTATACGCAGGACGAAAGCTATTATATTTTGGACTGCGAAGAGGGCTCCTGCGTATATTTGGGATTGAAAGAGGGGATCGACAGCGGCGCGATGCTCGCCGATCTGGAGGCGGCGCAGCGCGGAGAGATCGTGTTCCCCGCCGAGAAGTACGTCAATAAATTCCCGGCGAAAAAGCATGACCATTTTTTGATTCCTGCGGGCACGGTGCATTGCTCGGGTGCGGATACGATGGTGCTGGAAATCAGCGCAACGCCGTACATATTTACCTTCAAATTGTGGGATTGGTCCCGCCTGGGGCTGGACGGACTTCCCCGCCCCGTACACATCGGGCACGGCAGACACGTGATCCAGTGGTACCGCGATACAAAATGGGTGCGCGAAAATCTGCTGAACCGCTTCGAGACGATCGAAGAGAGAGAGGGATACCTCGAAGAGCATACGGGATTGCACGAGCGCGAGTTTTTGGAAACGAGGCGCTGCCGCATTCGGGAAAAAGTGCGCATGGAAACGAACGGTTCCGTCGTGCAGGCAAACGTCGTGGACGGGCGCGGCGGCGTGATCGAAAGCCCTACGGGCGCGTTCGAACCGTTTGAAGTGCACTATGCGGAAACGTTTATCATTCCCGAAAGCGTAAAGGAATTCACGGTGCGGCCTTTGGACGGCGAGGTTACGATCGTAAAAGCATATGTGAGAGGTTGATATAGAGAAGGAATTTCCGAAAATGGCGAGCGCCGCAGGGGAACCTGCGGCGCTCGGTTTTGCATATTCAGAAAACAAGGCGCGCGGCCGTGCGGTCTTCAAACAAACGCCGCGTTTGTTGTCTGCAAGAGGAAATTTTCTGCAGAATTTGTAAGGCGGTGATTGGAATGCTCGGCAGAGGACATGGTTACCTTTTTGGGCGAAGAGAATGCAACGTGCCGTTATTGCAGAGCAGACAGGAAAGGTCGGCTGCGCGCCGATATCGCGGGAAGGCGGCAGAAGATTTAATTTGTGCTAAAGCGCTGTCTTTATAAGAGTTATCGGGGTTGAGTTTAAAACGGCGCACATTTCCGTTCCGCCGCATGACTGTACAATTCATTTAAATAACAACGAAAACGGGCTGAACGCAAGAATGCGCTCAGCCCGTTTGCCAGGGGGGATGTTATGCCGCGGCATCCGCTACCGCGACCGCCGCCAGCGAGCAGTTGCCGCCGGAGTTGGAATCGGTGTGGTAAACGACCACTTTAACGGTTTCGCTCTTTGTTGCCGAAACGGCGAGTTCGACCTGGAAAGGTTTATTTCCGTCCGTCTTTTCGGCAATCAGTTCGTTGAAGAGGATGTTTCCGTTCGAATCGATCACTTCAACATAATAGGTGCTTTGCCAGCCGCCTGCCCACAAAGTGATATCGGAATTGCCTTCCGAAAGGGCGATTTCGATGGATACATACTGTCCGCAGCGGCCGTTGTTCGTGCCGTTCGAGATCTTATTGCTGTCTCCGGAGACGTTGGCCTCGACCTCATTCGGGTTTTCGGTGCAGACGGTGCCGTTCGTCCATGTAAAGGCTGCTCTGTAATCCCAAAATGCAGTATTGCTGCTGTAACGGAAAGTATCGCTCAGGATCGCCGTTCCGTTCGCCATTTCCTCAGGACCGCCGTTATAATGAGCAGAGAACCAGTCTGTGGTTCCGATTTCGGTGAGGTTGAAAACATTGCTGCTGCTCGTCATTTCCGTTTTGTTCGTGAGGGAAACGGTTGTCGTCGCCGCGGGGGCGGACGATTCGCCTAAAACGGCAATGGCGACCAAAGACATGTTTCCGCCGTCATGCAAACCGGAAGGGCTGAGGCGCAGTGTAAGCGTCGTTTCTTCCGTAACATTGATCGAATAGGTGATCATACGTCCGACCGAAGTGCCTTCGGTCGTGAACGATTCGGAGGAAGCGAGCAGCCAGTTGCCCGCCGACAGGGTCGTGTTGTTGGTTCCGTTCCAAGCGCCCGTATAAATGCGGATCTCTTTGACGGAGGAGTCGACCGTGATGCTGAACGTGAGGTCTGCGCGTACGCAAACGCCGTTGGTGTTCAAATAGCTTGCCGCGAATTCCTGCCCGTTCGTCCAAGTGATGCCGGCTTTATAGTCGCCGAAGCCGCCGAAATTTGTACCGTTCGTTAAATCGCTTTCGGTAGAGATGCGATCAGTCGCATTGTACATCTGATCGATACGGCCGCTCTGATAATGTTCCCAATACAGCGTATCGAGCTCTTCATCGACGTCCGTAAGGTTGATCGAAGCGCCCTCGATATCTGTAACGGAAGCGGTCGCCGTGGCGGGAGCGCCTTCGTTCGAAACGGTAACGGCGCAGTTGAGTTCCTGCCCCGCGACGGATGCGGTGATGACGCATTCGCCAGCGCCGACAAAGGTTACGACGCCGTCTTGATCGACGATGGCAACATTTTCGTTGCTCGTGCTCCAGATGATTTCGGGAACGGGGTCGGGTGTGGGCGTAATGTTCACTTCCAAAGTTACGGTATCATCGCCGTATTTCCCCGTCAAAGTGTTCTGACTGAGGGAATATTCGTAGTCGGGCTCGGTCTGCTTTGCGGTAACGGTAACTTTGCATTCGAGCTTCTGCCCGCCGACTTCGGCGGTGATGGTGGCTTCGCCCGCGCCGACAAAGGTTACGACACCGTTTTCCACGGTGGCGACTTCATCGTCGCTGGTGCTCCAGGTAATCGCAGGCTCTTCTTCGGGGTCGGGAGTGATATTGACGGTCAAAGTAACGCTTTCCGCACCCTCTTCCACGCGGATTTCCGTCTGGCTGAGAGAGTATTCGTAGTCGGGCTCGACAGGTTCCTGCGAGGCGTCCGCCACGGCGACTGCCGCCAACGCGCAGTTGCCGCCGAACGAGGAGGTGCAGCCGACGTAGAAGGTGATCGTATCGTCCGCGGTCGCGGTCAGGCTGAATTCCGCCTGGTATGCGAACGTCGTACCGTCTTGTTCGGTTGCGATTTGTTGCGTGCAGAGAATGTTGCCGTTTGAATCGAATGCCTGCACGGAATAGGTGCTCTTCCAGCCGCTGACCCAGAGGATCACGTTGTAGTTGCTGCCGGCGGTTACGTTGAGGTCGACGGATACATAGCTGCCGCATACGCCGTTGTTTGTGCCGTTGGCAATTTTGGTGCCATCTCCGGATACATTCTCTTCATTCGGATCGGAAGCGCAGACGGTGCCGTCCGTCCAGGTGAAAGCCGCTTTATAGTCCCACATCGGGATGCTGTTGGTCCATTCGAGGGAATCTACGTCGATGACGCTGCCGTTCAGTTTTTGATCTGCGCCCGTGCTGTGATAGGCCTGCATCCAGTCGACCGTGCCGACTTCGGTAAGATTAATGAGGTGATTCGAGGAACCCGTCATTTCCGTCTGTTGCGTAAAGGTTACGGCAGAGGTGGGCTCTTCCGGTTCGGACGCCCCTTCGCCGAGGATGGTGATCGCAACGAGCGAGTTGTTGCCGCCGTCGTGCATGTCGGTAGGGCTGATGGTGAGGGTTACCGTGGTTTCTTCTTTTACTTCGACCGCATAAGAAATCATTTTTGCGGAAGCGGCGGAGCCGTCCGTGAACGCTTCGGAAGCCGCGAGCACGACGCCGCCGAGCGACAGGGTCGTGTTGTTGGTCCCGTTCCAGGCGCCCGAATAGAGGCGGATCTCTTTGACGGAGGGATCTACCGTGATGCTGAATACGAGGTCTGCACGCACGCAGACGCCGTTGGTATTATCGGTCGCTACGGCGGTAGGCGTGCCGTTCGTCCAATTCATGGAAGCCTTGTAATCATCAAAAGCTCCGAAATTGGATTCGTTCGTAAGATCGCTCGCGGTCGAAATGAGGTCGGCTGCGTTGTTCATGCGATCGATGCGGCTGCCCTGGTAGTGTTCCCAATACAGGGTGTCGAGCGTATCGTCGTTGTCCGTAAGGTTGACGGAATCGCCGACGATGTCGGTTACGGAAACCGTCGCGCTGACGTCGAGATCGGTCGGGACGACGTATACGGTGCAGTTGAGCTCCTGACCGTCGACCGCAGCCGTAATGATGGCCGTGCCGCCGCCGACGCCGGTTACAACGCCGCTTTGGTCGACCGTGGCTACCTTGTCGTTGCTGGTAGACCAAGTGATGTTGAGTTCTTTTTCGGGCGTTACGGTTACTGTAAGGGCTTCGGACTTTTCGCCCTGGTCGATGGTAAGGCTGGTTTCGCTGAGGGTATACTCGTATTCGATGGCCGTAACGGTTACTTCGCAGGTGAGCACGACGTTTCCGGCAGTGGCCGTGATATTGGCGGTGCCGGGCGCAACGGCGGTTACGAGACCTTCATCGTTTACGGTGGCGATATTCTGTTTGTCGGAAACCCAGGTGAAATCGGGCATTTGGTCGCCTTCTTCCAAATCGGGGGCGACGAGGATGTACAATTGCTGTGTTTTGCCCTCTTCTACGGAAACTTTGGTCCTGTCGAGCGTGTAGAGATACTTCGCGGTTACCGTAACGGTGCAGGTGAGAACTTCGCCGTCTACCGTGGCGGTGATCGTGGTGGTGCCTTCCTTGAGAGCGGTTACGATGCCGTTTTCCGCAACGGAGACGATCGTGTCGTCAGCAACGCTCCACTGCGGCGAGATCTGCTTGGAAGGGGAAACATTGACGATCAGCTGTTTTTGATCGTCGACCGACATCTGAATGGAGCTGTAGTTGAGCGCGTAGGAATAATCCGTCTCGGTCGAGGCGGCGTTTACCGTAACGCTGCAGGTGAGCGTTGTCCCGCCCACGGTGGCCGAGATCGTGGCCGTACCCGCCGAAACGGCGGTTACGGTGCCGTCGTCTGCGACGACGGCGATCTCTTGATCGGAAGAGGCGTAGGTTACGGTAAACTCACTTTCCGGATCGGAAGTAACTTCGAGCTTTTCCGTTTCGCCTATCTCCATCGTGAGAGAGGTGTGGTTGAGCTTGTAGACATACGTTGTGCCCGAACCGCATGCCGCCAAAGAGAACAGCATTGCGATACAGAGCAAAAGAGTGATGAGAAGGTTACTTTTTTTCATATTTCTTTTACCTTATCCTTTCGGCCTCAAAGGCCGTTTTTTATTTATTCGGTTTTCTCACTTTACGGAAATCGCCGCAAGTCCGACGGATGCGATCCTTTCAAGTTCGGGCGAGTATTCTGACCGGTTCGCTTCCATAGAAACGGACGGCAGCTTTTTCGGGAAAAGACGCGCTGCAGTGCCGTGCCGAGTACTTTTTTCATATTCGCTTGCGAAACAAAGAAGAAATTTTTTGCCTTGTATTGACAATCTTTCTTAGTTATATTATAATTATCTCATGGACGATTGTAAATGAGCAATAATCAAAAAAAAATGAGGATTCGTAGCGAAAACAGCAAATAATGAAGGGGGATTTCGGTAATGTTGCAATACACCAGCAAAAAGACAGATCCGAAAAAAAATATTACGTACGGCAATTGCAAAAAGGAAAGTTTTGCGATTTTTTCGTTTAATCCCGCGAAGGATTATCCTCTGCGGGTGGAAATGATCGGCGTTACATACCCGGACAAGGATTATTTTATCGAGCGGAAACATTCCGATTACTTTGTTTTCGAGTACGTCGTTTCCGGGTCGGGCTATGTAAGCGTCGGCGGAGAAAAATTTTCCGTGGGGGAAGATTACGTGTATGTTCTGCAGCCGGGAGCTTCTCACCGTTACGGAGCCGATAGAAAAACGCCTTATCAAAAGATTTGGATCAATTTTTTCAGCGGAATCGTAGCGGATATGTTTGCTGCTTACGGCCTGTCTTCGCATACGGTATTCCCGAATTCGGGCTGCCGAAAATACTTCGACGAATTGTTCGAGATTGCACAAACCTCCCCAGATAATGATGAGTGTTATTTGCAGGTTTCGGAAGTGATCTTTCGGATTATTATTGCCTTGGCGCAAAATGTATCAAAGAATAGGAAGGCTTCCTATGTCGCGAATGCGGTGAAAACAAAGTTGGACTCTTCTTTATATCGGAAAATCACAATCGAAACGATTGCTTCAGAATTGGCGATCTCGAAATCGCAGATGACGCGCGAGTTTAAGCGCTACTACGGCGTAACGCCTTACCGCTATATCCTCGACCGCAAGATCGCTATTGCCAAACGGCTGCTGCTGACGACTGATTTGAAGGTGTTTGAAATAAGCGCCAGGCTGGGGTTCAGCGACGAATATTATTTTTCTGATCTGTTCAAGGAAAAAACGGGGGTTTCGCCCCTGGCATTCCGCTTCGGCAAATAAAGGGGCGCGCAGGGCTGATTTCAGCGTGCGCGGGTGTTCATATGCGTAAATATACAAAAGATGAGATGCAGAAGCTGAAAACGCTTCCGACGCAGCACCTCACCGGGCTGCACAACGAGATGCTTTCCTTTTTTAAGGTGAATACGGAGAAGGTGCCGATGATGGTCGAAAGCATCGGACTTACCGAGGGCACGGCGAATTATTCCGTTTACAGAACGCCCGGAAACGCGAGCATTCTCGAATACGTTCTCAGCGGAAAAGGATATGTGTATACCGACGCCGGCGTCTATACCGTCCGCGAGGGGGACGTCTATTTTCTGCGGGAGGAGACGATACAGCATTATGCCGCCGATGCGAAAGAACCGTATACGAAACTTTGGATCAACTTTAACAGTACCGTCATCGACGCGGCTTTGGACTCTTTGGGGATCGGAAATGTGATGATCGCGCATGCGCCGGATTGCAGACACGATTTTGAAAAATTGTATTCCTTGGCAAACTTGTCTCCGAATAACGAAGACGTATGCTGCGAAGCGACGCTGACGGTGCTGAAGATCTTGTTTTCGGTTACAAAGATCAGGCGCCCCGAAACGTTTGCGGAGCGCGTGCGCGCAGAGCTCGACGCGGCGGTATATTCAACTGTCAGCATCGGCGAGATCGCCGTCAATCTGTTCGTTTCGCGCCAGCATCTGACCCGCGAATTCAAAAAGGCGTTCGGCGAATCTCCGTACCATTATCTGCTCAGCCAAAAACTCGACGCGGCGAAAGGATTGCTCAAGCAGACCAATTTGTCGGTCAAGGTGATCGCGATCCGCCTCGGTTTCAGCGACGAAAATTATTTTTCGAATTTGTTTAAATCAAAAATAAAGATGTCTCCCACCCAATACCGCAAGGCGGAAAATATGATAAATCAAACTAACAATATGAACGGGGGGGGGGTATGATTTTATGGCAGTTTTATGCGGATCCTCGCGTTGGAAGACGCAAAAGGACAGTGCGGCCGCTTGATTTTTACGGAAATCGTCCGGTATATGTTTTAAAGGCCGTATCTGTGTGAAAGGGCGCAGAGGAAGAATTTTCAGCCCCGAAAAGCAAACAGAATAAACAGAGCATTGAAAAGCGGCGTATCCCGAAAGGGGGATACGCCGCTTTTGTTTTGATGTGCAGGTCCGCGGATATCGCGGCGTTTCCGCCGACGATCTATTCTGCGGTCAAGCTGTTTTCGAAGGAATCACATTATTTGACGGCGACAGCCGCGAGGCCGACGGATACGCCGCTGCCGGTAGCTCCCTTATAGAGGATGACCCGAAGGGTGTCGGACTGTTCCGCATCGACGGCGAGGCTGATCTGAATGCTGTCGGTCGAGCCGGAGGCGGTGTAGACGATCCCGTCGTAGAGCGTTCTGCCTTCGGAATCGACGATGCAAAGTCCTACGGGAAGTCTGTCTGCCAGTGCGTACAGTTCAATCGAGGAAACAGTCGAATCGACGTTCACGTTGAAAGAGATATTGTCGCCCCGAATGCCTGCCGCCGTCGTTTCGCCGCCGTATGTGAGAGTGGCGCCGAAATCGTCGAACGCTTCTTTCCAATTGCTGTAGGTTACATTGCCGAGAGCGGGGAGATATGTCCCGTTTTCCATATCCGCGGCAGAACCGATCGTCATCCAGTCCTTCGCGCCGGCGGTGATGTCGACGGTGCCGCTGACTTCTTCGGCGGAAGCGTTTACCGACGTGTTCGCCGTATCTGCATACGTTCCGCTGACCGCGACTGCGGCGAGGGATACGTTGCTTCCGCTGTCAAACGGATCGGAAAGCTGTATTTCGATGGTGAGTGCGCCCGATTCTTTGGCATCGATCGCAAATGCTACGATTCGCCTCTGCGAAGTAATATCGGCCGTGAACGTTTCCGAACGTGCGAGTTCGTTGCCCAAAGCGGAGCGGACGATCACCGTGTTCGCGCCTTTCCAAACGCCTGTATACAAGATGATATGCTTTGTTTCGGGAGTTACGTTTACGGACAACGTGATGCTGCCGTAAGTGCAGGTGCCTTCCGCGCTGCCGGTATGGGCGACCGTGCCCGATTCGCCGTCGTTCCAGGAGAGGGAATCGTAATCGCTGAAACCTCTGCCGGCATCGAAGCGGACGGCGTTGATCGCCGTGCCGTTGATGCGGCTGATGGGCGCGCTGCCGTTTCCGCTGAAGTGCATCCAGTCGAAGGTGGCTTCTTCGTAAAAACCGCCCGCGTCGCTGAGGTTGGAACGGTTGCTGCTGACGGCAACGGGAGCTTCCGCCGTAACGGAGATATCAGCGTCTTCGCCCTCGGATACGGGGTTCAAAGTGGTGGACGCAAAGCCGCACAGGAAGTAAACGTTGGAAGGGGAAGGAGCATGCGTCTGGCTGCTGGCGCCTTCGGCAAATCCGACGGATTCGCTAGCCATTACCGAGTACGTAACGTACAGGGTGCCTTCCTGCTCGCATTCGATGACGATGCGGCGCAAGAACGAGTCGTATAAGTCGCCGAATACTTCGGTGCGCACGTTGCCCGCGCGGTCGCGTACCGTGAATTTCGCAAGGCACTGTTTTCCGCCGACATACAGCACGTAATATTTCGCTTTGCCGTCGGCATTGATGGTCATGCTGAAGTCTTTCTGCGAAGCGATGCCGGTCATCGTCGTCTTTCCGGAAATGGTATCGCCGTTCGTATAGCTCTTTAAGAAGAAAGCGTCGTAGGTGACCCATGCCTCATCGTAAGAAGAGGGGAAGGAGAAGAGCTCGGGGCTTTCATCCTTGCGGACGGCTTCGTCTGCCGCGCCGTCGCCGAAGGAGATCCAGTCGACGTCTCCGGCTTCGGTGAGATCGATGCCTGTTCCGGCTTCCTCGTCGTAGAAGGAGAACTCGGTAGCGCTGTCGTCATACTCTTCGTTGATCGCAGAGTTGGTGGGATTGTCGAAGTAGATCTCGATCACATAGGTCTCGCGGATGGAGCCGCTGAACTGGAATTCGTACAGATCGCCGTCCAAAGCCGCTCCGCTGAAAGCGAAGGGTTTTGCGTCTGCGGACTGTTCATAGAAAGCGACAGCCTGTAAACCGCCGTTCAAAGTTACTTTGCCCAAATTGCCCCAACCGGGGTTGGTGTGGATGCGGACGTTCCAGCTGCG
>CALVXE010000021.1 GCA_944368795.1 uncultured Clostridia bacterium
ATGCGCCCGTTCTGCGGCTACCATATGGGCGACTACTTCAAACATTGGATCGAAATGGGCACGAAAGTGAAAAATCAGCCCAAGATCTTCAACGTCAACTGGTTCCGCACCGACGACGAGGGCAACTTCCTCTGGCCCGGCTTCGGCGAGAACATGCGCGTCCTCGAATGGATCATCAAGCGCTGCGAGGGTAAGGTCGGCGCGGTGGAAACGCCCATCGGCTATGTTCCCGACCCGAAGGATATCGACCTCGACGGCGTAGACGTTTCCGAAGAAACGCTCAAAGAGATCCTCACCGTCGACAAAGAGACCTGGAAGAAAGAAGCGGAAGGCATCGAAGAATTCTACAAGCAGTTCGGCGACCGCCTGCCGAAGGAGCTCTCCGACGAGCTCGCAACGCTCAAAGCAAATCTCGACAAATAAATACGCATTCATAAAAAAACGGGAAGGCCGAACAGACCTTCCCGTTTTTACATTTTTATTACAACATCACGGTTTATTTTATTACAAAATAAGTATAAAATAAAAGCATCGAATAAACTTTCAGCGGGGGAGTTTTTCGGAAGTTCGTTGCGGTATATGGTTTTATTCGGCCCCCGCACGTATGGTAAAAATGAAAAAGCTGATTCTCTTTAAATGCTGGGCAGTGGCGTTGTTGGTCAGTTGGATAGTGCTCATGTTTGTGTTGTCCTGGTTTACCGAAATACCGCTCTGGCTGATCATTGTGATCGGCGTGCTGTACTATGTTCCTCTTCAGCTCTTGCTGTCCCATTTGTATCGCTGTCCGTCTTGCAAATGTAAAATAGGTTTTATGGATCATTGGATTCCGTACGAACATTGCCCGTACTGCGGAAAAAAGTTCAAGGACGGTATGTAAAACAAGTCTTTCCTGAAAAGGCTCGCAAACCTGCATACCGATTCAGCGAAAAACAGGAATGCTCTATAGCGTTGCGGAGTACTGGGTAATTCGCGAACAGACGCCCTTCAATTGACGTTCGGCCGCGGCAGATCCGCGCTCGGGCAGCCCCGCGCAATTTTGCGCGGGGCTGCCTTTTTGTCTTTTTTTGGGAATAAAACGGGGGTGTCTCCGTCTTCGGGGCGCTGCGTTCAGCCGTTTTTCCTGCGCATGCGCGGCAAAAAAGCCTCCGCAAGGGAAGATAAGAAAAAATTTTTTTCAAAAAAGTCGCAATTCCGCAATCAAAACCGCTTGACAGTATTTTGCATATACGATAAAATTTATTGAGTAAACAACGGAAGGCGTCTATGGTACGCCTTGACCTCGAACATAAATCATTAAGGAGAACAACATCATGAAGACCTACATGGCAAACGCCCAAACGGTAGAGAGAAAGTGGTATGTTGTCGATGCCGCGGGCGTACCTTTGGGAAGACTCGCCTCGAAAGTGGCGGCCGTCCTTCGCGGCAAAAACAAACCCACGTTCACTCCCAACGTCGATACGGGCGATTTTGTGATCGTCATCAACAGCGATAAAGTGCTCTTGACGGGCAAAAAGCTGGACGATAAATTTTACAGATACCACACCGGCTATATCGGCGGCCTCAAAGAGATCCCTTACCGCAAGATGCTCGCGGAAAAGAGCGACGTTGCGGTGTACGAGGCGGTGCGCGGTATGCTCCCGAAAAATTCTTTGGGCAGAAAGATGATCAAAAAGCTCAGAGTGTACAAGAACGCGGAGCACAACCACGAAGCGCAGAAACCCGAAGCGCTGAAATTATTTTAGTGAGGTGTAAGTATGGCTAAAGCAAATCTTAAAAAGAAATTGCAGTTCTGGGGAACCGGCAGAAGAAAGAAAGCGATTGCCCGCGTGCGCCTCATTCCGGGCGGAACGGGCAGCATCGTCATCAATGACCGCGCCCTCGAAGATTACTTCCCGCAGGGCACGCTGCAGTACATCGTCAAACAGCCCATCGTTCTCACGCAGACGGAAAGCGCGTACGATATTTTCGTCAACGTATGCGGCGGCGGCTATACCGGCCAGGCGGGGGCTATCCGCCACGGCATTGCCCGCGCGCTCATTCAGGCGCAGCCCGAACTTCGCCCCGCGCTCAAAAAGGAAGGTTTCCTCACGCGCGATCCGAGAAGCAAGGAAAGGAAGAAGTACGGCTTGAAGAAAGCGCGCCGCGCTCCGCAGTTCTCGAAGAGATAATTTTTTGCACGGCAAAGCGCGCCCGGCTCAATCGGAGGGGCGCCTCGGCGCAAAAAATAAAAATAGGTCGTTTCCGCGCCGCGCGAATCTCGCGCGGCGCGCGTCATCTGCGGTTGTTTTTGTCGATGCGTTTGGAAATGGCTTCGTGCCGTTCCAACAGTTTTTCCGCGCGCGCCAGCCGCTCTTCCGCCGTCAGGACCCCGTTCTGTTCCGGGCGGCGGCCTTCGGCGGAAACGTTTTCTTCGGCCTTGTTTTCCGCGGCCGCGGGGGCGGTTTTTTGTTCGCCTCCTGCGTCGCTTTCGCCGTTCATTCCGGCCAAAGCCGACAGTAAGTTGAAAATTCCGAATTTTTCCATCTTTTTTCGCTCCGTCAATGAAAATTTTCATTAAATTTTTATACTTTTTGTTTGCGTAAAAGGCGGAATTGATATATAATAGAAAGGTATATCGGCGTTTACGGCCGAAAAGGGGAGGCGCAGGCACGATGCGTGCGCCGAAATGAAATCAACAGACCGAAAGGAGTCTTACCTTATGCTGAAAAAGGGCAAAAAAATCGTATTGCTGCTCTTGGCTTTCGCGCTCGCCGTAGGCGTGCTCGCAGGCTGCGGCGGCACATACAGGACCCAGCCGCTGGACGGGTACGTACCGTCCGAAAACGCTGCGGAATCCAACGGCGGGTTCGTCGTGAAAAAAGACGGTTGGTATTATTTTATCAACGGTCAGGAAGATTATTCGTCGGACAATACGTACGGCAACGTCGTTAAGGGTTCGCTCATGCGCATTTCCGAAGAAGATCTTTCGGCGGGCAATTATACGGAAGCGGATATCGTCGTCCCGCAGCTCATCACCCCGCAGGATTTCACGTCCGGTATCTTTATTTACGGCGATTATGTCTACTACGCGACCCCGAACACCATTCAGAATATGGAAGGGCAGGTCGAAAGTTCGTATATCGACTTCAAGCGCACCAAACTGGACGGGACGGAAACGATGCGCAACTACTATGTGCAGCTGAGCGATAACTCTACCGTCTACCGCTATGTCGAAGACGAGGGCGTCGTCTATCTGCTGTACGTCGATTCCGCCAATACCGAAATACATTCTTATAATACGCAGACGGGCACCGATACGGTTCTGGTCAGAGGCTATTCTTCCTACCAGTTGGATACGCAGGACCTCACCAACCCCACCGTATATTATACGATGCAGGTCCCCAAACAATATTCCTATCCGAGCACGACGTACGAAAGTTATACCCAGCTTTACAAGGTAAACGCTTCGGCAACCGAAGAGGACGCTTACGATTTGGGCCTTTCCGAAAACGAAGCGTACGTCGATTCGAGTCTTGATCCCGGCGACGAGAACTACGCGCTGGAATACGTGAACCTCGGAACGATCGTGTTCGACGGCGTGAGCAGCAACTCCACGAAGACGCCCTTCAACATCCATTGGACGGGCGATAGCAACAACTCCAACAGCACGGGCGGATACACCTATTCGTTCATAAAATATGCCGGCGGCAAGCTGTATCTTTCGATCACCACCCTCGGCGTTCCTAGCAGCGGCGTGGCGTCCGTCTATTGCCTTGACGACGAAAGTTTTGCCGCCGCGGCCGACTGGAACTCCATTACGGCCAATCCCGGCGTAAATTCGACGGCGGGTTCCGCCTTAACGCCGGTTGCCGTATCCACGACGAAAGCAACTTCCTCCGCGCTCTTCTACGAGCAGAACGGCACGCTGTACTATATTTACCTCGATTCGAGCAACGGCAACGCGATCACACGCGTACAGGTCTCCGCTTCGGACGATGATTCCGATTATATCGCGCAGTCGACGATTCTTGCCCGCAATCAGGAAGGGGCTACGCTCCTGTATCTGAACGGCGGCTATCTCTATTACTCGATGGCCGGCACAAACGGCAACGCGCTCTGGCGCGTCCGGTATGACGGCGCGCACGAAGATTACAACGCGTTTACGGGCGCGGCCGCGGACAACGAAGATTACAAGGCGACGCAGTATCTGCAGATCGACTATAACTCTTCCTGGTTCAACCCCGAATCGGTGGGCGGATATCTGTTCTTCTGCAACGCCGAAAGCTATGCGGAAAATTACGTATATGTCATGAGCAACAGCGGCGACAACAGCGCTTTGAAAGAGCTCAACGACAAGTATACCGACGTGCAGGATGCCTTTACGGACATTTCCGAAACATTCTCCAATGCGTCCAACGCCGCGAAGTATTATTTCTACACCGGCGATACGGCGATCATCACCGATACCGCAGGCGATTACTATGAACTGTACGAGGCGGAAGATTTCGAAGTGCTCTCCGCGTTCGAAAGCTGCGGCAGCGCGCACGGGTTCGATTTCTCGGGCCTGAAAGATTACAATCGCCAGAGCGCGTTCTACAACGTTATCGGCAGGGTAACCGACGATGATGCCGAAACCATCGCCGATTCTCTCGAGGCCGATCTCCTGCTCGCGCCCGAAGAGGAAACTTCGTCCGCAGCCTGGACGTGGCAGTGGTACGCGATATTCGTTCCTGTCGGCGCAGTCGTGCTCGCGGGGATCGTTATCCTCACCGTGGTTCTCGTCAAAAAGCGCAAAAAATAATCGATAAATTAAAAAAGGCGGAAGAAATTCCGCCTTTTTGTTTTGTTTTGGAATAAAAAGGCCGAAAGGGGACATAAAAACTTTAAAAAAATAAAAAAACAAGGCGAAAACTCTTTACAAACCGAACATTTATTAGTATAATACATCGCAGAAAAAGGCAAGAATTTTTGTTTGAATTTTTGTCTGTCTGCACATAGTATTTTTCAGTGTAATACCATATAATAACGGAGTATCGATTCGGGAGAAAATAGGGAATGGCAAAATACAAAAAGTGTCCCAGATGTGATCTGAATTATATCGAAGAAGATAAAGATTACTGCGACGTTTGTCTCGCGGAAATGCAGGGCAACAAGCTCAAATTCGCAGACCTTGACGACGACGAAGAATTCGAAAAGACGGAACTCTGCCCCGTTTGCGGAGAAAATTATATGCGTCCCGGCGAAAAGATGTGCGACGAGTGCAAAAAGAACGCCGAGTATGAAGAAGAGGACGATATCGATCCCGAAAAGGACGAAGAATGGCGCAATTACCTCGACGAAGACACCGACGATCTGGTTCTCGAAAGCGACGGGATCGACCTCGGGGAAGAATTTGTCGACGATTTCGAGGACGACGACTTCGGAGACAGTTATGTCGACGAGGAGGAGAGCGCCGAATCGGATGCGGACGAGGTCGAATATACGGCGGACGATTTCGATGCCTTCGACGACGAGGATGACGATGAAGACGACGAGGACGACGAAGAGGACGATTTTTGATCTTCGTCGGCGAGCGCCGCAAATAAAATTTTATAAAGAATGAAAGGAAGGGCGCACGGTCGTTAAAGCCGTGCGCCCTTCCTTTTCCTTTCGTCCCCGCAGGTTCGGCAGATCCGCCCTCCGCGCTTTTCAGCGCTCCTTAACTTTAACGCTGCCGCACAAAATTTCCGAATAGGAATAGGAAGTTTTGCCGCGGTAGTTGCTGTCGTCGGGCAATACGGTAAACAGGGCGGGGTATATCCCCGTCAGCCTGCCGGTAAAATCCGCGTATTTGTTTCTCCCCAGGTTCACGTGTACGCAGACGTCCTTGTCGTAAAATTTGGCGATCTCTTCCTTAACGAGCCGAATATTCTTGGTCGGTTTGATCATGTTCCCTCCCTCTCTGCGCCGGTTTCGGGCGGTCGGCGCAAAAGAAAAAAAGAGCGGCTTGCGCGCCGCTCTTTTGGCAGTGCCGCCCTGTTATTATTTTTCCCGAATATCGCTGAATTTATGCGTTTTCGCCCTTATTTTTCGCAATTCGCGCGGAAAAACGCGCATATATTCACTTTTCGGCTCATACAATGGAAGTGTTAAAAACCGGAGGTCATCACAATGAGCGTTTCACCCTCTTACGAAAAATACGAATATACCGCCGCCGGCGCGCAGCTGCGGTCGCAGTCCATCGTCGAGTGCCGCCTGAACGACTGGTCGGAAAATAAATTGCTGGCCGTCTGTCCGAGAGTGGTTTTGAACGGCGCCGAAGTCGTGTCCGGCGAGATCCGCTACGGCGGCAAACTATACTTTTCCGTAACGGCCGCCGCGCCGGACGGCACGATCATCGCCGCCGAACGCGGCGCCGAGTTTTCGCACAAAGCGGAGTGCGACAGCGCCGCCCCCTCGCAGACGGCAGAAGTTTCCCTGCGCGTGGAAAAAACCGAAACGCGCCGGGAGGGCAGGGCGGTGATCCTTTCCGCCATCGTTACGGCAGAAATTTCCCTTTCCGTGCCCTCCGAGATCACCTATCTCTCGGGCGGCGAGGGGATCGTCTGCAATTTCGGGCCCGTCCGCGTCCGTCAGATTTATACCTGTTCCGGCTCCGTCGAGCTGGAAGAGGAATTCGATACCGATTATGTCGGAGACGTCCTTTTGCACAGCGAACAGGTCTGCCTGACGCGCGTAATCGCCGCGGGCGGCTGTCTCGACGTTTCCGGAGAGATCAATCTCTGCGTCCTCGCGAAGAGGGAAGGGGAAAACGACGTCGTTTCGTACGAACGCCTGATCCCTTTCCGGGCCGAGATCCCCTGCGACGAAGCCGTTACGGGCATGCCCTGCGAAGCGCGCGTCTGCATAACCTCCGTCAATCTGTCCTGTTCCTGCGATGAAGACAAAAACCGCTGCCGCATTTTCGCGCAGCTGGTCGCGGAGGTGCGCGGGCGCCTGTACCGCAGCGAAGAGGTCGTCATGCCTTCCGACGCTTTCTGTATCGGCCGCGGCTGCAGCGTTCGCCGCGAAACGATCGCCGCGGAAGAACCCGTCTGCGCGTTTACGGCGTCCGAACGGGTCGGGGGCACCGCCGCGATCGGCGGCGATATCGATTATTCCTGCGTTCTGCAGGCCTCCGCCCTGAGCGGCGCCGAGATCGCTGCCGCCGTTTCGGACGGCGAGATCACCGCGGAAGGAGTCCTCAATGCCGTCGTGTTTTATAAAGACGGCGAGGGCGCTCCCTGTTCCGTCCCCGTCAGTCTTCCCTTTTCTTTTCCCATCCGCTGCGACCGCGCCCATGCCGGCATGCGCGCGGAGATAACCGCCCTCGCCTGCGGCGTTTCCGCCCGCCAGAAAAAGGAGGGCGAACTGGAAGCGGAGGGCGCTTTGAAGATGTACGTTACCCTCTTTTCCTCCGAAAAGTCGGAATTCGTTTCCGAAATCGAAGCGGGGGAAGAGATCCGTCCGAGCGACTGTTCGATCTCCGTGCATATGCCGTCTGCGGGCGACACGCTGTGGGATACGGCCAAAAAGCTCGGCAAAACGCCGGAAGAGGTGCAGAAGGCGAATCCCGAACTGAAATTTCCGCTTACGGGCGGCGAGCGCATCGTCGTCTACCGCAAAAAAGAGATCGCGTTTTAATCGCCGGCAAGCCGCGGCGCCCCATGGTCGGGGCGCCGCTTTTTCGTGCTTTATAGTTCCTCTTCGGCGCAAAGAGTGAAAAATATGAGGAATTCTCGAAATTTTCTTCGCCGGGGTTTACAACGCCGCAAAATCATGCTATAATAAAAAAAGGAATTTTATGGGGGAAGGCCATGTTTTCGGCGAAAGTGAAGAGTTTTGCGAAAATCAACCTTTCGCTCAACATATCGGGCGTACGGGACGGGTATCACCTGATCGACAGCGTCGTTGCCGGCATCGACGTCTATGATACGGTATGCGCGAAGCCGCGCCGCGATTCTCTCGTCAACGTATACATGCACGGGTTGGGCAGCGAAGAGATCCCGCCCGAGCGGAACAACGCCGTGCGCGCGGGCGAAGCGTTCGTTTCCGCATTCGGAACGCGCGGAGCCGACATAGAAATATACAAAGATATTCCGATGGGCGCGGGGCTGGGCGGATCTTCCGCCGACGCCGCGGGCGTTTTGAACGCGCTTGCGAAACTGTATAAAATAAAAGACTCCGCAGCTCTCGGCGCTCTCGCCGCGTCGCTCGGCAGCGATACGGCCTATATGCTCGGCGGCGGATATGCGCGCCTTACAGGCAGGGGAGAAAAGGTGGAAACGCTCTCTTCCCCCCGCCCGTATTGTTTTCTCTTGTTTTTGCCGAAAACGCCCGTCTCGACGGCGGAGTGTTACCGCGAATACGACCGTATGCCCGATCCGCTCCGCGCCGACAGCGCCGCTCTTTCCGCCGCTCTGGCGCGCGGCGACTTCGCGGGGGTGGCGGCAAACGTGTACAACGCGCTGCAAAGGCCGGCGTGCGCGCTGAATCCGGAGGTTTGCGAGGCGCTCGAAGCGGCGCGCTCCTTTTCTCCGTCCGCCTGTGCGGTAACGGGCTCGGGCAGCGCCGTGTTCGCACTGTTCGAAAGCGTCGAGCTGTGCCGTTGGGCCAAGAGCCGATATCGGGGAAAGATGAAGACGCGCGTGGCGGTCGCCGCGCCGACAAAAACGTTTTTGCTGCGCAATCCGTTCGTGCTCAGCGAAGAGGAAAAAGAGCTCTGATCGTTGGGCGGAGCCTGAAATTATTCGACAGGAGTGTGCCATGGAAGAAAGGAATCTCGAATTTGACGACGACGGAAAAATCAAATTAAAGCGAAAAAACGAAAATTTTTTACAGGAAGGCGATGCCGCCGCGGAGGACGAGATCGTCATCGACGTCCCCGATTTTAAGGGCTTCGGCGAAGAAAACGAGGGCGGCGCCGTATCGGACGAAGAGCTGGCGCGCCGCGCCGCCGAGCGCGAAAAGGAGCAGAGCAGGCTGCGCACCCTTGCCGAAAAAACGTTTGAAGAGGCGGAAGCTCTCTTTGCCGCAGGCGATCTGGACGGTGCCGGTGAAAAATATCTCGACAGCGCCTCTCTGTACGGCGGAGACTGGCGTCCCTGGTTCGGCGTCGTCCGCGTGCAGACCAAAGACCTCACCGAATTTACGGGCATCTACGACTGCGAGCAGGCGTACGACAAGGCGTTCCGCCGCATGAGTTCGGAAGACCGCAAGGCGCTCGCCGCGCAGTACGGTCCGCGGCTGGAAGCGCGCGCGGACGAGTATGCGGAAAGGCAGAAGAGCTTTACCGAAGAGGACGTAACCCTCCGCGAAAGCGAGCGCCCGGTCCTGAAAAAGAAATATGCTTCCGTAACCAAGATCTTTATCGTTTCGCTCGTTCTGTTCTTTCTGTTCGCCGTTGCGGGCGGGGTTTTGGCGGCGTTCGTCAATTCCGTCCCGGGCATGCAGATTCTGATCCCGTGCATCGTTTGCATCGTGGCGGCGCTTGCCATGCTCGCCGTCGTCGCTGTCTTTGCCAAGCGATTCGTTTCCCTGCGCGTGGCCTTGACCAAGAACGCCCGCGCCGGCACTACGGCGGCAGGCGAGCAGGCCCGCGTCTGCGCCGAAACGGAAGAGCTGATCCGTTCCATTCTCGAAGATCTTGCAAAATGACTGAAAAATTCCTCCCTGCGGGAGGAATTTTTTGCGGTCCGCGGCGTTTTTTCAAAAAACGGCCCGGCTGTTGACGGCTATAATAAACATTAAATCAGCGGCCCGGCGGTTTGTCGGGCCGCTGATTCAAAAAATTTCTGCAAAAAGCGCCTCTCCGAAGGCGCTTTTCTCTATGTTTGCAAAAAAAAGCAATTTTGTTATAGAGAAGCGTAAAAAACGGTAGTATAATCAAAATAGCAAACTCCGCAATTTCGTGAGCGGAAGGGCCTTATCGGCCGCGGCAAGCTCCCGAAAAAGCGGAAAGGAAGGGGGTATAAGGGATGAAAAAGATCGTAGCGGTATTGGCTTTGGCGGCGGTAATGCTGTTTTCGGCGGCGGCGCTGATCGGCTGCGGCGGCGGTTCCGAAGACGGCCCCGGCGGGACGGACGCACCGAAATGGGCGCTGACCGTCGAGGTAAAAAATGCGGAAGGGGAGGCTTTATCGGGCGCGCAGATCACTTCCGAAAAGTTCAGCGGGGCCACGGATTCCAAGGGGCAGGCTTCGTTCGCCGGCCTGGAAGTGCGCGACACGCAGTTTACCGTTTCGAAGGAAGGGTATCTGCCGCAAACCAAACGGATAACGGAAAACGAGATCGCCGCGGCGGAAAATAATGTCTCTGCGGAAGTTGTTTTGGCGGCCGAAGAAGTTTCGCCGCCCGACGGGTATCAAGTCCGCAGCGAAAACCACCTCGCGTTTTCCGTAAAGAACAGCCGCGGCACGGCGTCCTATTATTGGTACGCGGAATACGGCGAAGACGGCATTTCTTTGACGGTCGACGTTTTGGATGCCGATATCCGCACCGGATCTTCGGATATCGGGATGAACGATAACGTCGAATTCGTCATGCAGATCAACAATCCGACGGTCGGGTGGGATGCCGGCAATTCATTGGATATTCTCATCGATCCTGCCTCGGCGGAGGGCTGGGCGCGCCGCGCCGTGAGCGACAGCGCGTTCGGCACGGACGAATACGCCCGCATGCGGGCGGAAGGCTCGTTGGCGGTCGGCAGTGAACAGCGCACCGCGGAGAGCGACGGCTGGGACGGTTATACCGTAACGGTCGCCGCAAAGTACAGCCTTTTCGGCACGGCGGAAGAATGCCTCAACAACCTCACGATCATGCCGTCCGCAAGGAACAGCCATTCCGATGCGGATACGGTTTGGCGCAGTTACGTGGGGCACAATTGCTGGTGGGAACACTGCATTTATGCCGTGCGCATATTGGAGGACGGGTCGTTCAGCGCAAATTATTTCGATCTGCCCGACTTCGAGGAGGCCGCCGCGCGCATATGCGGGCAGGAAGGCAAAACGCTTGCCGACGACATGGCGGAAGTTTCCACCTCCTCTGCCATACGCGAATTTACGCCCGGCGCGAATTTGTTTACGGACAGGGAATATCTCGCGGAAGGGCTCGCCGTTCCCGAAGCGCTGTTCGGCAAGAGCTATATTTACGATTCGATCGACGGCGGATGGAGCTTTACGGTCGAAACGGCGGGCTTTGTCATTGTCGCTTCCCCTACGGAAGGGTTCGAGGCGGCGAAAGAAGTCTTTTTGGAGAATGGCTTTCAAAAAATGGCGGAGGGTCTGCCCCGCCTCGGGTATTCGCCCTACGATGCCGACGGGATCACGGGAACGACGGACTACTTTATAAAATGGTGCGAAGCGGGCGAAAGCTATGCGGTCAGCCGCTGGGCGTTTGTATTTTTTGCCGGGCAGGCGGAATACGAACAGGACGAATGGGTGGCGGAATGCGCCGACATCTTGGTGATCAACACTCCGGAACTCATCGAACGGTATGCAAATCATACGCGGCAGTGGCAAGGCACGCCTTCGATCGCCGCAACCGCGCTCGAGGGCGGCGGCACCCGCCTTTGGATGACGTGGCACACGGGCAGCGACAAAGAGCCCCGCGTCGGCAATTACGCGCCCTATTATTTCAGCGACGACGGCGGCAAAAACTGGGTAAAAGCGTTCGTCATCGCCTTCCCGGAAAGCACGGTGTCGCGCATTTCCGGGTACAGCCTGTTTAACGATGAGGAGGGAAATCTGTGGCTTTGGTGGTCGCAGAGCAATCTGGCGTTCGATAAATACGGCGGCGACTGGTGCGTGAAAATTTCCAATCCCGAAATGGCCGTGGATTCGTTGGAAGATCTTTCTTCCTTCGAATTCGGTCAGCCGCAGCGCTGCGGCGACGGGCTGAAATACAACAAGCCTATCGTTTTGGAAAACGGGGAATGGATGTACGCTTCCTTCAATTACGCGCGGCCCGATTATGTTCCATTCTATTTCTCCTCCGATCACGGGGAAACCTGGACGCTGCGCGGCGAAACGTATGTGCCCAATGCGCTGTTCGGCGAAACGGCGATCGCCGAGGGCAAAGACGCGAGCGGAAAAGATGCGCTGATCGCGATCACGCGCTGCTGTTACAGTTACAATCTCGCCGTATCGTATTCGTACGACGGAGGATATACCTGGACGGACGGCGCCGAATGGATGCTCCAAGGCCCGTCCTCCCGCCCGAACCTTGGATGCTCCAAGGCCCGTCCTCCCGCCCGAACCTGCTGCGCTTGGCGAGCGGGAACCTCCTGTATCTGCATCATTTCGATACGGAAGGCAGGGAAAAACTGTGCGCATACCTGAGCGAAGACGGCGGCGCAAACTGGTCGCACGCGCTGATCCTCGATGCGCGTACGGGCGTTTCCTATCCCGATGCGACGCAGGACGAAGAGGGCAACATTTACGTCGTTTGGGATTATAACCGCTATTCCGATAAATCCATTCTCATGGCAAAAATCACCGAAGAGGAACTGCTGGCGGTCGACGGCGTGGAGACGATGGATCCCTCCCGCATCCTTTCGGTATCGACGCTGAATCCGGAATCGGAAGGGCTCTCCGGCACGATATCCGGTTATGCGGTCGGCGAAGATGCGCAGCCCGTGGCAGGGGCAACGGTAACGCTTGCGGAGGGCAGCCGTTCCGCCGTCGCCGACGAAAACGGCTATTGGGTCATGGAGGGGCTCCCCGTCCGCGAATACACCGTTCACATCGAAGCGGACGGATACGCAGGATACATTCGCGAGCTGACCCTCACGGATTTTGTCGACAGCGAAAATTATTCGGTAAAACTCGGCAACTGCGTCCTGATCCCGAAGGTGTCGGGGTCCCTTGCAGGCAGTTTGCGGGATATCTTCGGCAACCCGGTAGAGGGCGCGGAAATTTCCGTCGAAGGGACGCAATACCGCACCGCGACGGACGGCGAGGGCAAATTCGCCTTCGTTTTAGAGGCGGATAATTATACGCTCGTCGTCGAAAAGGAAGGATTCGAGCGGAAAACGATCTCCGTTTCCGCCTCCGATTTTGTCGGAGACGAATACGAATGCGTTCTGTCCGCACAGGTATTGATGCCCGAAAACACGGCGTATCTCGGCGAGATCGGCGGAACGAAAGCCGCCCTGTTCGACGTATATCTAAAGAGGGAAGAAACGGGCCTTCGCGTCTATGCGCTGAACAAGGGCGGGGAAGATCTGGCTCCCGCCTCCGAGCTGCAGCTGTTCGTCAACGTTTTCGCCTTCACGAAAGCGCGCACGCAGTATACGTGGCAGTTCCATTTCTTGGCGGACGGAACGATGAGCGTCAACAATTTCCCCAACAATAAGAACACCGAGCAGGATCCGACGGGTATGGCCAACCAATCGACGGCCGATGCGATCATCGGTTTCATGCCGTATGCGATCCTGCAGCAGGGCTGCCCCGATTATTATACGGTCGATATGCAGACGCCGTTCGGATTGAGCATGCTCTCCGCCGTCGGCTCAAAATTCGATGTCTGGGAACGGGAAGACCTGCCCGGCGTATCCAAATCGGCGGAAGTGGTGCGCGGCAACACAAAAGATTATATCATCTTCGATGAGAACGCCCGCCTTTCTTCGGAATACGAAGACCCCCGCTTAAACAAAGACTGGTTCGAATCCATGTTCGAAGCGAGCGAAGGTTACGTCGAAGGGAAGCCTCTCTTCGAAAACATGGCCGGCTTCGACGTGTCGACGCTGGCGCCTTCGCTCAACGCCGAAGTAAGAACGGTCGCCGAGGGTGTAATGTGGTTCAAAAACCGCGACACGCATTTTTGGGATACGTATCGGATCCGTGCGTTCGACGGAATGTCGTTCATCTGTAAAGACAGGGATACCAAGCAGGAAAATCTGACGATAGAGGCAACATCCGAAGGCTATCTGCTGATGGCGCGCGATCCGAAGGAAACGGCCGTCGACGAAGCCGTATGGAAAACGGTCGTCGAAGGCGTCAATAACCCGGGCTACGATTCGAGCGGAATGTTCACCTATTCCGTCGCGTACGTAACGGCGGGGCAGACGATCACTTTCCCCGAAGACGCCGTCCTGCTTACCAACGCTCTATGACCGATGGGGGCCGAAACGATTCGGCCCCCTTTTTTTCGTAAATTTTAAAAAATGTATTGAAAAGACTGTAAAAAAATGCTATTATAGTATTGAAGTCGGTCTCCGGCTGAAAATTTTTTACAAATCGCGTTTGTTTCGATAGGTTTTTCCGCCTCGAAAAATTTTTTCGCTCCGCAATTGACAGGGCAGGGTTAATTTGATAAAATTTTATCGATAAAAAGATATCAATATAAAATTATCGGTATGCGGGCGTAAAATATGGGGAACAACAAAGAAATTTTAAATGTTTCGAAAGCGACGATCGGCAGATTGCCCGCCTATCACAGATATCTTACCGAAAAGCTCGCCCAGGGCGAAAAAACGGTGTCGTCCACGGCCATTGCGGAAGATCTGCACCTGAACGCGGTACAGGTCCGCAAAGATCTCGCCGTGATCAGTTCGGTCGCAGGCAAGCCCAAACTCGGCTTCGAACTTTCCGAACTCATCGCCGATATCGACCGTTTTTTGGGATACGACAACGTAACCGACGCGGTGCTGGTCGGCGCGGGCGGTCTGGGTTCGGCGCTGGTAGGGTACGAAGGCTTTAAAAATTACGGCCTCAACATCGTCGCGGCGTTCGATACCGATCCTTCCCTGATCGGCACGAGCGTGGGCGGCGTCAAGGTGTTCGACGCGAAAGAGCTGTCCAAACTGGTGCGCCGGTTAAACGTGCTCATCGGCATCGTGGCGGTGCCGCGCGGCGCCGCGCAGCAGGTCGCGGACGAGCTTGTGGAAGGGGGCGTGCGCGCGATCTGGAATTTCGCGCCCGTACATCTTACCCTGCCGGAAAACATAGCAGTTAAAAACGAGGATATGGCGGCGTCGCTCGCGATCCTGTCCAAACGCCTCGCGGAAATTTTAAACAGCGAAAAATAATTTTGAAAGGAGAGGTTTTATGGAGAACGAAAAGATCGTCGATTCGGTCGAGGCCTTGATGGCGAAGATCGAACAGGTCAGAAAAGCGCAGGAGATCTTCGCAACCTACAGCCAGGAACAGGTAGACAAGATCTTCACCGCCGCGGCTTTGGCGGCCAACAACCAGAGGATTCCCCTCGCGAAAATGGCGGTTGCGGAGACCGGTATGGGCATCGTGGAAGACAAGGTCATCAAAAACCACTATGCGGCCGAATACATTTACAACAAATATAAGCACACCAAAACGGTGGGCGTGATCGAAGAGGACGCTTCTTTCGGCGTGAAAAAGATCGCGGAACCCATCGGCGTCGTCGCCGCGGTCATTCCGACCACCAACCCTACTTCTACGGCGATCTTTAAAACGCTCATCTGCCTGAAAACGCGCAACGGCATCATCATCTCGCCGCACCCCCGCGCAAAGGGCTGCACCATCGCGGCGGC
>CALVXE010000022.1 GCA_944368795.1 uncultured Clostridia bacterium
CCCGGCGGTGCGGCGGCGTTTGCGCTTGAAACGCTTTTGAAAAACGCCGAAACCGCTGCGGCCGAAAATATGGCCGTATGCCAGGATACCGGCTATGCGGTGATTTTGGCCGAAATCGGACAGGATGCGCACATCGAAGGCGGATTGTTTGCGGATGCCGTGAACAGCGGGGTGCGCAGAGCTTATGAAGATTTTTGTTTTCGCAAAAGTATATGCGATCCGCTGACGCGCGTCAATACGGCGGACAATACGCCCGCGGCGATCCATACGGAACTCGTTGCCGGAGACAAAATCGAACTGTCCTTTTTTCCGAAAGGATTCGGCAGCGAAAATATGTCTCGCCTGTATATGCTGACTCCGGCGAACGGAACAAACGGCATTATCGATGCGATCGTCGAAACGGTCCGCATCGCAGGAAGCAAACCCTGCCCTCCCGTATACGTCGGCGTAGGGATCGGGGGGACATTCGACGGATGTGCCCTGCTTGCAAAAAAGGCTCTGACGCGCGAGCCCGGTTCACACAATCCGCGTGCCGACGTTGCGGCGATCGAAGAGAAAGCGCTCGAAAGGATCAACGCCCTGCGCATCGGACCGCAGGGGTTCGGAGGCGCAACGACCGCTCTCGGCGTTTCCTGTGAAATTGCCCCCACGCACATCGCAGGGCTGCCCGTAGCCGTAAATATCCAGTGTCATTGCATACGGTGCGAAAAGGCTACAATCTGATAAAAAACGCGCATTTATGCCAGACATAATACTCGATTTTTGAGGTTTTAACGTGAATACCGAGAAAAAAGCGACGCTTTTTGAAGAAAAGTTTCCTGATCCGAACGACATATTTCCGAACGAGTTTAAGACCACCTGTTTCATAAAAAACGTGGTAAAGGCGCCGAATGTCGAAATCGGAGATTATACCTATTACGACGACGAAGCGGCTCCGACCGAGTTCGAGAAGAACAACATATTGTTCAACTACCCTGCATTCGGCGATAAGCTGATCATCGGAAAATTCTGCCAGATTGCAAGCGGCACGCAATTTATCATGGGCGCCGCAAACCACCGCTTATGCAGCACGAGCACTTATCCTTTCAACATCATCGGAGGAGCATGGGCAAAAATCGCCCCCGCCCACCTTTCGCAGCTTCCGTACAAGGGAGACACAGTGATCGGCAACGACGTATGGTTCGGCAGAAACTGCGTCGTAATGCCGGGCGTTCACATAGGAGACGGAGCCATCGTGGCGGCGCATTCGGTGGTAACAAAAAATGTAGAACCGTATTGCGTTGTCGGAGGGAATCCCGCGCGCTTTATCAAAAAAAAGATTCGACGATGAACTGATCGAATTGCTTTTACGGTTGCGCTGGTGGGATTTCGCCCCGGAAAAATTGGCGGAAATTTTGCCCCTGCTGTGCGATTGCGATTTGGAAAAGGTTAAAACAAAAATCAAACTTCTGCTCGGAAATGCGACCGAGTAAAAAATACGATCGGCAACCCCGATGCGGACAAAGACGGAGATTTTTCAATGAAAAAAATCAAACTGCCCCTCACGGAAGAGGCAATAAGCGATTTAAAGGCCGGCGAAAGCGTTTTGCTTTCAGGCACGATTTTAACCGGGCGCGACTGCGCACATAAGCGGATCTGCGAGTTTTTGGACAACGGGACCGAACTGCCTTTCAGCCTGCGAGGCGAGACCATTTATTACGCAGGCCCCTGCCCCGCCCCCGCCGGCAAGGCTTGCGGAAGCTGCGGCCCTACGACGAGCGCACGCATGGATGCGTTTGCGCCCCGCCTTTTGGAATTGGGGCTGAAAGGGATGATCGGCAAGGGAGAGCGCAGTGAAGACGTATGCAACTCTATCGTCAAAAATCATGCAGTGTATTTTGCCGCGATCGGAGGTGCGGGCGCTCTATACGGCAACGCGATCAAAAAGAGTGAACTTGTCGCCTTCCCAGACCTTTTAAGCGAGGCCGTGTATCGTTTTGAAATCGAAGAATTCCCCTGTATTGTGGCGATAGACTGCCGCGGAAACAATATCTATAAACTATAATTTTTAGCGGTCAACGAAAATATCGCTTTTTGGGAGGGAATTATATGGAACTGACAGAATGCATCGCCGCGCGTAAATCTGTGCGGGAATTCAAGCGGAAACCCGTAGAAAAAGAAAAATTGCAGCAAATCGTTCGGGCCGCTCTGTTTGCGCCGACGGGAATGCACCTGTACGAAAGCCTGCATTTAAGCGTACTCGCGTCGCACGAAGCAGTAGACCGATTTTCTGCACTGGTACGCGAACAGACCGGCGACGCGCGGGCCGATCCCGCACACGGCGCCGGCGCACTTATTATCGTATCCGGAAAGCGGCCCGAATTGCCCGTGGAATACGCCAATGCCGCTTGCATGATCGAAAACATGCTGCTCGCGGCGACCGATCTGAAACTCGGCAGCCTGTATGTACACGGAGCGATCAACTCTATGCGCGGCAGCGAGCAGGAAACGGCATTCCGCGCGCTCTTGAATTTGCCCGCGGAGTTTACCCCGCTCGGCAGCGTGGCCATAGGTTACTGTACCGACGATTTTCGGCCGCGCAAACAGCCGAAAAATGCGGAAACCGGGATAAATTTCATATATTGACGGGCGATCATGAACGAGAAAAAAGAATATTTGATCCGCCGCTTCAACGAACTGCACATTACAGGCATGCCGAAGGTAACGCATCTGCATGAACTCAAAGGCGACTATATCAATTTAACTTACCGCCTGCCGAGCGGACAGAAGATCAAGCTTTGGAAGGACGAGAAAACGTATCTCGCGGCGGAGCTTTGTAAAGACGGAAGCGAACGATGTTTCGGGCTTACCGCGGGCGACGGATATCTGCTCGTCTGCGAATACGGCGCGAACGGTTCGGACGCGGAAATCATTGTCTTTCAAAAGATTTAAAGCGCAGACCGCACAGCGCCGAACAAATTTGGGAGAGCCGCACGCCCATGCAAGCGTGAACGTCGTACTCTTGAGCAAAAGAGACTATATCGCACTTTTATGCCCCTGCCCCCATGCAGGGGCTTTTGTGTTTGGCCCTCCCTAAAAATCCTCACGCGGACATCATAGGTTTACTGATTTTTTATCTGTCGATACAGCGGTATTTTTCTGCCAAACCGCAATTGAAAAAGGAAGGACCCAGATGAGTCCTTCCTTTTTTGTTCGGCCATTCGGCGACGCCGGCCGAAGACGGCTATTTTTGCATGATCCCCGTTTTACGGGTGCGGCCGCCCCTTCGGAGGTTCGGGCAGCGTATCGTCGGGCATCCCTTTGCGGCGACGCGTTTCGGCGACCGTCTTTTCAAATCCCCTCCCCTGCGGACGATAAAAGATCTCGTCTTTCAGAGAATCGGGCAGATACTGCTGTTTTACCCAGCCTCCGTAATTGTGCGGATACTTATAATTCCTGCTCTGCGCCTTTGTTTCGGCGCTCCCGAACGAATTATCTTTCAAATACGGCGGGATATCGTCGTCGCGGACTTCCCGTGCGGCGCGTTTTGCCGCGTCCATCGCCAAAATGACGGAGTTGGATTTTTCCGCTTCGCACACATAGATAATGGCGTTGCTGAGCGGGATCAGCCCTTCGGGCGCACCCAGCTTTTCAAACGCCGTCAGCGCAGACGTTGCCACGACGAGCGCGTTCGGATCTGCCATGCCCACATCCTCGCTGGAATGCACGACGAGACGGCGCAAAATAATCATCGGGTCGCATCCGCCCTCGATGAGCCGAAAAGCGTAGTACAGCGCGGCATTCGAATCGCTTCCGCGCAGACTTTTGCAGAACGCCGAAAGCATGTCGTAATAAGTATCTTCGTTATAAGAAAGCGCCTTTCTCTGAATGGACTGTTCCGCATCCGAAAGCGCAACGTGCAGGGATCCGTCGGAAGCGGGAGGCGTGGTGAGCACCGCAAGCTCGAGGGCATTGTATGCGGTGCGCATATCGCCCGCCGCACAGCGCGCGATATGCGCGACAGCATCTTGATCGACCTTCGCGTGATAATCCCGCAGCCCTTTCCGCGAATCGAGCGCACGGCGAAGCGCCCCTTCAATATCTGCATCTGACAGTCTCTTGAACTCAAATACGCGGCAGCGAGACACGATCGCCGGCGTCATGGACGCATACGGATTTTCCGTTGTGGAGCCGATGAAAAGGATCGTTCCCTGTTCGATAGCCGGAAGAAGAGAATCGGATTGCGTCTTGTTAAAGCGATGGCATTCATCCAAAAGCAGATACGTCTTCTTCCCGTACATTTTCAGCGCGTTCCGCGCCTCCTCCACCGCTTTTTTTACGTCGGCAACGCCGCTCTGAACCGCATTCAACTTGATAAAATTTCCGTGCGTCGTGGACGCTATGATATGAGCCAGAGTTGTTTTGCCGCAGCCCGGCGGTCCCCAAAAAATACAGCTGCCCAACCGATCGAGCTTAATGGCCCGCCGCAAGAGGCTGCCCTCCGCCACGATATGCTGTTGCCCGACGAATTCGTCGAGGTTATTGGGACGCATCTTATCCGCAAGAGGTTTCGCGTCGTACTCGTTATTGTTTAAATCAAATAAATCCATAGCTTCGAAAAAATTGCCGCCCGTTCGCCGCTGCGGCAAACACCTGCATTCAAATCTTGAGAGCGGCGGTCTCCCCGAAATATTTTTTTAATATCCTTTCCGCATCTTCCGCGACTTCGCCGATCGGACGCACGGGCGAGGGCGGAACGGAATGCGGAGCAATATTCTTTTCGAACCAGGCCACGTCGCGCCATGCCCCGCCTTTAAACCCCGTATTGCGGTAAACGCCGATGCGGCGGAAAGCGAGCGATTCGTGCAGCCGTTCGCTCCTCTCGTTGGGAAGCGTAACGCCCGCGTATACCGTTCTGATGCCCTGTAAAGCGCAGATTTCGATGAGCGCCGAATATAATTTCCCTCCGATGCCGCGCGAAAGGAACGCCCCGTCCAAATAAACGGAGAGTTCGGCGTTCCAGCCGTAAGCGGCGCGCGCCATATGCCTGTGCGCGTATGCGTAACCGACGATCTTCCCCTCCTCTTCCAGCACGAGATAGGGATAAAAAGCCGAAATCTCTTTTATGCGGCCACGGAACCCATCGGCGGACGGCAGAACCGTTTCGAAAGTTACAGGCGTATCTATATACTGTGCATAGATCGCAAGCAAATCCTCCGCATCCCCGGCCGCGGCAAAGCGTGCCGTCATTTTAAGCCTCCTCTTTGAGGAGAGCTTTGATCGTATCGGCGTTTTCCCTGCCGAGTTTATAGCCCGCATCATATGCGGACGAATGGTATTTTACCGTATACTGGCTCACGCCGGGCATATCCGGCTCCAGCCATAAATCGGCAATTCGCCTCGTCTTCCTGCGTTCGTCCGCCGTGCGCGCAGAATCCATGATATCGTATACGCGCGTAATGAGCGAAATCATATTCGAAGGTTTATCCGACGGCAGACAGGGCCCGAGGACATCGACCGCCACAACGACGTCCGCACCCATCTTTTTGACCTGGCGAACGGGAACGCGGCACAGCACGCCGCCGTCGACGAGCAGCATTCCGTCTTTTTCGACGGGGCGGAATACCGTCGGCATGGAGCTGGAAGCCAAAATCGCATCGGTAACGCTTCCCTCAGAAAACACCTGCAAGGTCCCCGATCGAATATCCACCGCGACGCAGCAGAAAGGAATCTTTAAATCGGAAAACTGGCAGTCCTCCAGAAAGGAAGACAGGAGGCGGCGCGTTTTCGTCCATTTCATAAGTCCCAATTTGCTGAGCGGAAGTATCCCGATATCGACGATATCGTTTGCCTTCAGCTTTTGGATGATCTCCTTCATATCGTCCGCTTTCATGCCTTTTGCGCAGCATGCCCCGACAATACTGCCCATCGAAGAACCGGAAATATAGTCCGGGCGAATGCCATTTTCTTCCAGCGCTTTCAAAAATCCGATGTGTGCGACGCCCCGCGCGCCGCCTGCACCCAATGCCAAGCCCAATGTTTTTCTCATATTTGCGTTGCTCCGTTCATATTTTTATTTTATGATACGCTCTGCCTTCCGAAACAAAACGATCGGGAGAGTCCTGCTGTCCGCAGGCGCCCTCGCGATCCTTATTTTCGTGATCCTCTTTCCGAAAGAATGCTCCAAAGCCTGCGGCGAAGGAATCTTGCTGTGGGCGGCCGCCGTGCTGCCTTCGCTTTTTCCCTTCTTTATCCTGACTTCCGTACTTACGGGCTTGGGCGGAGCACAAAAACTCGCAGACAAAGTATCGCCGCTGACGCGGCGGTTTAAACTGCCCTCCGCAGCGTCCTATTGTTTTTTGCTGAGCGCCCTGTCCGGGTACCCCGTGGGCAGCCGCATGATCGCCGACTTGGCGGAAAACGGCGCCATCGACTCGAAGCAAGCGGCCAGGCTGAGCGCACTGTGCTCCACTTCCGGCCCCATGTTCCTCATCGGCAGCGTCGGCGGCGCGATGTACGGAAACGTCCGTATGGGAGCGATCCTTCTCGCCTCCCATTTGATCTCCGTACTGTTGGTATGCCTGTGTTTTCTGCCGTTCGTCAAGCCTCTTCCCGAACGGCGCTCTCCAACGGTTCGGCATAACGCCGATAACATTCTGCAAAACAGCGTACAGGGAGCCGTCGTCTCCATTTTATGCGTGGGCGGTTTTATCGCATTCTTTTACGTATTGACGCAAATTCTGCGTTCGGTCGGTGCGCTTACGCCGATCATATATTTATTTTCATTCCTGCTCGCGCCGTTCGGCGCGGAGAATGCCGCCGAAGGCCTCGTTTACGGACTGCTTGAAGCGACGCACGGGTGCGCAGCGCTAGCCGCCTCCGGAGCAACTCTTTCACTGCCGCTGTGCGCCTTTACCGTTACCTTCGGCGGAATTTGCATCGTAATGCAGCAATTGGGATATTTGAAAAAGGCGGGCGTAAAAGCCGCGCCGTTTATCGGAATAAAATTGCTGCAGGGCATAGCCGCTTTCTTCGTCTGTTGGCTGCTGATCAGCCCGTAAAACCTGTAAATACTGCTATTATGTCTCGCATAGTACTGCCGTAAAGCCTCAATAACAGCCTAAAAGCTTGAAATTTTTACTGTATTCGGATAGCCTGTTGAGGGCAAAGCAAACATTTTTTTCCGCAACGTTTCCGTCGAATTCAATAAAAAAGCAATACTCGCCCGGCGAATTTTTGATCGGGCGCGATTCGATTTTCGTCATGTTGAGATCGTAAACGGAGAGGATCTGCAACATTTTTAAAAGGGAACCGGGCTCGTGCGGACAAGTTGCCGCAAAATAAACGCGGCGGCTCTGCACAGGAAGCTTGTCCTTTCCCGCCACGACCAACAGAAAATGCGTAAAATTCTTCGGCTCATCGGCAATATTGCCGCCGATGAAAGCATATCCTTCCGCGCGGACATGCGAACCGACGATACCGGCATCGCCCGTTTCCCGCAGGCAGGAAAGGCTTTGCATCGTCGATTGCGTATGAACGAGCTGCGCGCTCGGCAGTTTTTCGCTTAAAAATTTTCCGCACTGCAAAATAGCCTGCTCGTGCGAATATACTCTCTTAATATCCGAAAGAACAACGCCTTCGCGCGCGATCAGACGATGTTCGATTTTCAGCACATACTCGCGTACGGCGACCAGATCGGGAAACGTATACAATAAATCGAGATTCTGCGTTACCGCCCCTTGCAGGGTATTTTCGATGGGAAGAACCGCATACTGCACTTCTCCCCGCAACAGCGCGGTAACGACCGCCGGAAACCCGTTGCAGGGCACCCCCTGCATTCCCGGACAAAGTTCCTGCGCCGCGAGGGAGGAATAGCTCCCCTCCGGGCCGAGATAGGCAACTTTACAATCGCTGACTTCATTATGGCCGCACGAAACCGAAGTTTTCATATTGCTTATTTTCCTTTTAAATCTTTTCGGCGATATCGAAAATCAATCGCTCGGTATCCGCCCAGCCGAGGCAGGGGTCGGTGATCGACTTGCCGTATACGATATCTTCCTTCTGGCAGCCCTCTTCGATGAAGCTCTCGATCATGAATCCTTTGACATATTTTTTGAAATCTTTGTCATACAGTCTGTTGTTGAGCACCTCTTCGACGATACGGATCTGCTGTTTATATTGTTTGCCCGAATTGGAATGATTCGTATCGATGATGATGGCAGGATTTTTCAGGCCCGTTTTCGAATACCCTTCGATCACATTCATGACCGTCTCGTAATGAAAATTGGGGATATCGTTGCCGTACCCGTCGACGGCGCCGCGCAAAACCGCATGCGCGAGTTCGTTCCCCGTCGTGCGTACCTGATAATTCTGATATTTGAACACCTGCCCGCCGCTCTGCGCCGCATAGATGGAGTTGAGAAGAACGGGAACAGACCCGCTCATCGGATTCTTGATGCCGACGGGGAGGTCTATGCCGCTCGCCACAAGGCGGTGCATCTGATTTTCGCTGGAGCGGGCACCGACGGCAACGTACGTCAAAAGGTCTTCCATATAGGCATAGTTCTCGGGATAAAGCATCTCGTCCGCGGCCGATAAACCGCTCACGCCGATCGCGTCGATATGCAAGCGGCGGATGGTGAGTATCCCCTTTAAAATATCTTCACGGCTTTTCGGGTCGGGCTGGGTGAACATCCCCTTATAACCGACCCCCTTGGTGCGGGGCTTATTCGTGTAGATGCGCGGAACCAAGACGATTTTATCTTTAACTTTTTCGTTCAGCTTTCCGAGCCTCTCCACATAATCGACCACCGGCTTGCTTTCATGCGCCGAACACGGCCCGACGATCAGCAATAATTTATCCGTTTCGCCGCGGATCACTTCGGAGGCGAGCCGGTCGCGCTCCGCCTTGATTTTTTTCAAACTTTCGGGAAGCGGAAGCTGCTGCAATATTTCTTCCGCCGCGGGAATCAATTCTTCGCGTTTAAACATTCGTGTCTGCCTCTTTTAAGTATTCCCTCAAATCCCCCCGAATCTCTTCCGGTACATATTTATCCACATTTTTATTAAAGCGCAGAGCATCCTTTACCAACCCAGAACTGATGTGCAGAAACTCCTGCCTCGTCGGAAAAAACAGCGTGATCATATCCTGCAGCATATCGACATTGATGTAATTGAGCTGCGCCTCGTAATCGTAATCGGTACCGTTGCGGATACCGCGGACATAAAACCGTACGCCCTCGCGGCGCAGCAAATCGACCGTGAGCCCGTCATACGACAGGACCCGCACGTTCGGATAGCGCGCGAACACTTTTTCGAGCATGGCCTTCCTCTGCTCTACGCGGAACAGCGGCTTTTTGTTCGGATTGATGAGTATAGCCACGATCACTTCGTCGAACAGCTCCAAACACTTCATGACGATATCCTTATGCCCCAAAGTGGGCGGATCGAACGTACCGGCAAATACACACTTTTTCTTCATCTATATTACTCCTCCGCGTTTCCGCTCTTTTCGCAAACAGCCGCCCGCGCCGGCATTCCGTGCCTCAATCGGGCGAAAAAAACGTCAAATAGGTTATACCGTATTTTCTTTCGTCGTACTGAACGAGAGAAGGGATATTTCCGTCGAACGGTTTATCCGATTCCAAGACGGCGACACCGCCGGTATTGAGCAAATTCCGCGCCGCTATGATCTGCAATGCTTCCTGTCCGAAGCCGCTCTTATAAGGCGGATCGATAAAAATGACATCGAACGTGATATCAATGCCGTTTAGCAGAGTTCTGAAATCCTGGTTGTAAACGGGCGCATCCGAACGGAGAAGCGCGAGATTTTTTTTCAGAACTTCCAAACTGTCTTTTGAAACATCGTTGAAAACCACGAGGTCTGCCCCGCGCGAAATAGCTTCCAGTCCGACGCTCCCGCTTCCGCAAAAGAGGTCGAGCATATTTGCTCCGTTGATCTCCGGCGCGAGAATATTGAACAGCGACTCTTTGACACGGTCGGACGTAGGGCGGATGTCTTTTCCTTTAAACGCAGCCAGGCTGCGCCCCCTGTGTTTGCCTCCGATAATCCTCACCGTTTTTTCGCCCCTTTTCCGTTTTGCCTGCGCTCCGCTTCGCTCTCGGCGCTTCCCTGCGCGGCAGTTTTCCTCTTGATCCCCTCTTGAACGTCTTCCGTCTGGCGGGCAAGAATGAACTAGCGAAGTTTCGCCTTGGGGCCGCCCATGATATAGGCGACCGTTGAAATAACGACAAATACTCCGAGCAGAATAAATCCCCACCACAGAGAAGATGCTCCCGCGACCGCAGCCCCTTCCGCCAAGCCGTGCGCATCCGCAGATATCTGATAGACGGCATACACGGGTTGGTACGCCCATCCCGCAGCGATCATCAGCGTCGCGCGCGCGCCGCCCGATCCGGTAAGGGCTCCGACAATAATCAATATGGCGGGGATAACGCTTGCAATCAAAGCGATCACCGCGCCCTTATACGGGCGGTATTCTTTGCAAGGGCGGTACACCCCGTCCCCGTTTGAAAGGCCCGTAGGTTTATTCTCCCGTTTCAATTGGCCCACGACTTTCATTTTATAGGCGTTTTCGCCCATGGAACGGAGCAGAATAAACGTCAGGACACAGTCCAAAACAAACAGCACCGCAATCAAAATGGTGCGCAATTCCGTATTTGAAATCATGATGCTCGCGAGCATCGTCATGCCGAACATCATTTTCAGAAAAAACGGCGTGGCGGCACGGCGGACATATTCCACGATCCCCCAGCCGATATTAGAAAAAAATTTTTGCATTTTACCTCCGTTCGTTGCGGTAAAGGATGCGTTTATCCGTTACCAAAATATCGGCAGGGACGTCGCACTCTTCCGCAGGTATGTGATCGATCAATTGAAAATCGTAGCATATACCGATTTTCAAAGTATTACGGCAACACAGATATCGGTCATAAAAACCGCCCCCGTATCCCAGGCGAAACAGCCGCTTGTCCGCCGCGAGCATCGGAAGGACCGTTATTTCCGGAATTTCTTCCGCGCGCTCACCGATCGGCTCGCGAACGCCGAAACGTCCGGGAGAAAAGGCTTGTCCCACATATTCGACGGGGTACATCTCCGTTCCGTTCACGCGCGGATAAAATATGCGCCTGCCGCGCCGGATCAATTCGTCCGCAATGCGCGAAGTATCCGCCTCGCTTGCGAAAGACGCATACAGGAACACGCTTCCTCCGTTTGAAAATTCCGGAACGGAAAAGAGATTTTTACATATTTCCCCGTCGCGCAGGGACCTGTCCTTCGCTGCGTTGCGCCGCTCTTTCATTTCGCGGCGCAGCGCGCCTTTATTCTCCGACATATTCTTTGACCGCCCTTGCGCCGATATGTACGAGCGCTTCATACGAGATCGTGCCGTGCCGTGCCGCATACGCATCCGCATCCGAAAACACGCAAACTTCGCGATACTTTTTTATTTCCCGCTCCGCTACATATGCATCCATGCACAGCGCGTTTTTTCCCCTCTCGCCTTTGCGGAACAATCCGTCCGCATACCCCGCGCGCACAACGCTGAGCCTCTGCGAACGCGGCGCATATGCACCGTAACCCGCGCCGCCGCCACGATACGGGCGCCCGCCCGCCACAGTCGCATATACTTTCAGCGCAGGGCGCACTTCGCATTGCCGGCGCGAAAATCCTGCCGGGAGATAGCCGTACAAACCGATGCCGACGCGGATCATATCCATGCAATATTGCGGGGAGGCCAGCACCCCGCCCGTAGCGGCGATATGTTTGACCAGCGGCCCGAAAGCACGCTCCGCTTCCGCACAGAATTTTCGGAACAGCCGAAACTGAATACTGCAGGTATTTTCGTCTTCCGGGCGATAAAAATGCGAATAGATCCCCTCGACCGCCACGCAGCCGGAAAGACGGGCGCACAAAAAACCGGAAAGAGCGTGCAGATCAAACCCGTAACGGTTCATGCCCGTATTCGCCTTTAAATGGCAGCGCACGCAGAGGCCGAACCGCTCGGACGAGCGAACGGCTAAAGCATAATCTTCCGCATCCGCCACGGTCAGGATCAAATCGTATCGGGCGGCTCTGAGCACCTCCGCCTCGTTCAGCGGCGGCGTAAGAACAAGAATATCCTTATCAATCCCTGCCGCGCGCAGCCGAGCGCCCTCTTCGACGAGCGCAACGGCAAACATATCCGCATCCTTTGAAAGCGCGAGAGCGACCATCGCCGCGCCATGACCGTATGCATCCGCTTTTACCACCGCACACAATTTGCTTTCCGGAGCTTTTGCCCGCAACGCCGCCGCATTCCTGCGAATAGAATCCAAACGGATAACCGCCCTCGTTTGCTGCATACCTTATCTCCCATAAAACCAAAGTCCGGTATACAGTATATGCTTCGGCAGCAGAAAAAGAAACTGCGCGTATGTATTCAAAATTATAGCACAAAGCCGCCGTTTTAGCAATTATTATTTATTCTTTCTCATAAAAAATCTGCCATGCTCTGACCGCCGCGCCTGTTTTGCCGAAAAAAGGCGCCTCGGATAAACCAATTTCGCACAGATACGTCTTTTTGTAGAAAGAGCCGCATATTTTTATCGGAACTTCTTGCTTTTTTTATATGTATATGATATAATATTTTTAAAGTACGGACGGAACAGACGGCCGCCCGCGCAAAAAAGTTTAGGAGAAAAAAAATGAAGAAGACTATTCGCGGAAAGGTGTATGACACCGAAGAAATGGCACTTGTCAAAAAGGTAACGCACGGCAATTTCGGCGATCCCGCCGGCTATGAAGAGAGCCTGTATGTCGCTGAAAATGGAACTTACTTTTTGTATGTGAACGGGGGCGAACAATCTCCCTATCCCGAAGAAAAACTTACCTCCCTGACCAAAGCGAAATTGGAGGCTTGGGAAAAGGCGAACGCGTAAATAGTTATTCGAATTTGCGAGCCGTTCTGAACAGGGTTGCTGTCTGTATTTTTCTCCTTTGTTTTCTCCTTTTAAAACGGCGCTATCGCATCGGCGGATATCGCTTCTGCCGCGGCCGGCCGAACCGGCCATCCGAATCAAACGCACTGCCCCGCACCGATCATCGGCGCGGGGTTTGCTTTCTTAATCAAACCGCCGCCATACACTTTCGCGGCTGTTCCCAAAATACAGGCAAATATTTTTGCAATTATCCCAACAAATCCGATTTTTGAATTGTTATATATTGACGGAAGAATATGAAAGACGCAAAACTCGAACGAAAAATCGGCGAACTGCGGGCAGGAAACGGCAAAGCGTTCGATTATATTTACGAGCGGACCAATCGTTCTGTCTACTTCGCCATACTGTATATCGTACGCGACAAGATGTATGCAGAAGACATTTTGCAGGAGACATACGTAAAAGCCGTGCGCGCTCTCGACCGTTACGAAGCAGGGACGAATTTTACCGCTTGGCTCAGCCGCATCGGAAAAAATTTGGCTTTAAACCATATCAAAGCGGCAAAGCGGGAGATCCCGACCGATTTCGACGCAGACGCTTACCGATACGGAACACAGGAAACGGAACTTCCCTACCTGTTCGAAACCGCAGCCAAGCTCCTATCCGAAGAGGAGTACGAAATCCTCATGCTTTGTCAGGTTTCCGGATACAAAAGAAGGGAAGTCGCGCAAATGCTGCAAATGCCGATCGGAACGGTAACCTGGAAAAACAACGAAGCGTTGAAAAAATTGAGAATCTATCTGCAAAAGGAGGGCGAAGCATGAACGACAAAGAACTGAAAAGACTTTTGGCGAAACAGTCGGCGCAGGTTTTGCCTGACGACCGGGTCAAAGACAGGATCAAGCGCGAACTGAATATCGTTCCGGACGAAGAGTCGTACGCGCTTGCCCACGGCGGCAGCGCGCCCGCCCGGATAAAAAAACGAATCATTTTGATCGCGGCGGCAGTCGTACTCGCAACGGCGCTTTGTTTGGGCATCTTATTGCCCGTTTTCAACCGCAGCACCCCGTCCGTTCCCGGCGGTTTGGGAAAATTCGACCAAATTTTGAGCACCGAAGATTTTTATGTATTCGGCGCGGCTTCCGTCGGGTCTTTGCTCTCCGCTAAAAGCATCGTGCCTTCGGCGTCGGCCGCACAGTTCTCAAGCAAAAGATCTCTTTCCTCCTATACCTCCCCCGCCGAACGCTCTGCCGAAAGCAACGCCGAAATCATCGAGACCGTAAACGGTTACATGGCTTTGGCGGAAAGTCTTCTCAGCGAAGGAAATATCGCGCATACCGTGCCGCAAACGCCCGCCAATGCGGACGATGCTGAAAAATATCAGTTCCAAACGGCGATCTCTTACAGCGATCTGCTCGGAAACAGCGTAACATATATTCTGTGCTACAACGAAGTACGCACGGGATACGAAGAAGAGGGAAAAGAGACGGAAACCGAGTATTCCATCGAAGGAATCCTGCGCTTGGGAGACGGAACGAACGCCGACGAATATGAAGTGCGCGGCTCCCGCGAATCGGAAACCGACTCGGATGAATCGGAATCGGAACTGCAATTTACGGCCTATTTGGGCGGAAAACCATATATCCGTATGGAACAGGAGGCAGAACAGGAAGAGGGCGAAACCGAACAAAAGTATTCTTATACGTATTACGACGCCGAAACGGGAACGGCTGTTGAACGCACCGTAGTCGAATACGAAGAAGAAGGCGGAGAACTCGAACTGAAAATGACCGTGGATAAAGCCGACGGTTTGCGCGACGAACTGCTGTTTCGCAACGGCACGCAAAAAGACACCCTTCTCGTACGGGCGGCGTTCGGCGAGGCCGAAACCGTTTATATTACGGTTTATATCCTCGAAGGGCGATACCATTATGAATTTTCTAACGGCGACGAATACGACGGCGACCGCCATCACGATGAGGACGACGATGATGACGACGAAGACGATGACGGCGACCGCGATGACGACGACTAAAAAGCGGGAGGGTTCATGGCAACCCTCCCCTTTTTATTGGGGGTGCAACGAAAGCATTCAAAATAATTTTTAAAAATTTTTTGATTTTACCAACAAAACTCCTTTTTTTTCGGTTATATATGCGTAAGGAAAACAACAAATCGTTTTTCTAATTCAAAAAAAGGAGATCGAATCATGAAAAAACTTTTACTCACTTTATTGGCTGCGGCCCTGTGTTTCTCCATCGCATTCGGCATTGCGGCGTGCGACGATGCGTCCTCCGACCGGGGCAGCAATTCGGCGCCTTCCGGGAACAGCGAACAGGTATACAGCTTCAGCGCCCTTTCCGCCGGCACGCTCATCTCATCCATGAACGGCGGCAGCGCCGCGCAAACGGCGAAAGCTTTGGGGCTCTCCTCCCCCGTCAATGCGGCGGCTGTAACCGATGAGGAAACAGTCAGCGAACTGAACGGC